>JALYYN010000592.1 GCA_030946525.1 Actinomycetota bacterium
CGCACAGCAGGCTCAGGGTGGCGGCGAGGGCCACCGAGGTCGTCGCCGCTGTCAGCAGCGAAGCCAGTACGAAGAAGCGGCGCTCCCGAAGATCCCGCTGCAGGTTCCGGCCGGCGAAGGACTGCACGACCAAGCCGACGCCGGTGGTGAGCAAGCCCAACAGAGCCGTGACGGGAGTTGCATCCAGGCCAATGAGGGCATCACCATTGCCCCGCTCGACCACGGCCGCGAACCGTCCGCTCACCACCACGGCGATCGCCACGACGATCGCCGCCGCGAACGCCACAGAGGCCGCCCATACCGCCCATCGGGAGGACCGCTCTCCTGCGGGGCGCGCGACGGCGATCGCCGCGGCGGCGATCGCGGGCAGCGCGGGGGCGGCGATCAGGAGCGTCTCGGGCGGCGTCATCGCAAGCGAGGCACCCTACGCAGAAAGACGCTGGACTGCCATTCGATCTTCAGGTGCTGTCTCGCGCTGACGACCGCTCGATCACGGCGTGGTCCCGTTGCCGCCCGAACCCTGGAGGCGGGAGATGTCGACCGCCACACCCAGCGCCCCTGCAGAGCGCGCTGCGCCGATGTCACCAGGCCCCAGCCCCCCTTGCGCGTAGACGGGCAACGGGCTGGCCGCGACCAGCGCCTGCAAGCCGCCCCAACCCAGCACCTGGTCTGCGGGGTGCGAAGCCGTGGGCAGAACCGGCGACACGAGGGCGACGTCGGCACCCAGTGCACTGGCGCGCTCGAGGTCCCGGGTGTTGTGAGCCGACACCGCCCACAGGCGCGTCGGCGGCCGCTCTACCAGGCCGGCCAGCGCGGCGGCGCTGCTGTGCAGCCCGCAGGCACCAGCCTGGCGTGCCTCGAGTGCCGTCCCCGACAGGAGGAGGCGCAGCCCGGTCCCCCGCCGGAGCTGGCACAGCCGGCGGGTGAGCTGGACGCGCTGACCAGGCGCGAGCTCCAGTGCCCGCACGATCAGGAGGCGCAGGCCGCCGACCGCCAACGACGGGATCCTCGCCAGCAGCTCCTCGGGGGCGCCCGGCGTGTGGTTCACCCGGGCGACACCCACTAGCTCCGGGAGCGCCAAGGTCGCAAAGGCCAGCTCGTTGCTCGGCAGCAGTGGCCCGACCGTCGGACGGGCGGGGTCAACCCATTCCACCCGCTGGCCTTCCCTGCCCGTCGGCTCGCCCGACCACTGGCGCACGTGGAACCAGTGCAGCCGCACCCGCTTGGTCGGGAAGTCGTGCTCGTAGACCCGCCAGGGCGCCAGTTCGAGGGCGTGGACGCCGACCTCCTCGAGTAACTCGCGCGCTGCGGCCCGGGCGGGGCTCTCCCCCGGCTCGATCTGGCCTCCGGGAATCTCCCAGAAGCCGGCCGCGTCCCTGCCCGGCCTACGCTCGGCCAGCAACACCCGCCCATCGGGCGCGCGGAGCACGCCTACCGCCACGTCGACCACGGGTCGACCGAGCAGAGGGAGACGGCGGGACGGCAGCATCAGTCAGGCCAGACGGGTAGCGGGTACAGCCCACCAGGCCGCCGTGCCGACTGCGCCGCCCGGGCCTCAGGGTCCACTTGTTCGGTCTGCGTCGGAGGGGCCGAGTCGCCACCGGCATCCCCGCTCGCAGCACCTTGGGCGATGGGCTCGCCCTCGGGGCCGAGCAGCTGGGTGTCGTCATTCGTCGCCGCGGGCATGGGCGACGCGTTCGCGGCGATGGGCACGTCCGGGGCCGTCCTCGTCGGCCCCTGGCTCGCAGGGGTGACCGGGCGGCGCCTGGCGGGGGTCATGAGGCTGCCTCCACAGGGGCGATCGCCTGGGCGCGGGCGGCGAACTCTCGTTCCTCGGCGCCGAGGGCCGCTCCATCCGAGCCGTACACCGTGACGTTGACATGTGTCCGGGTGAAGCTCAGATCCGGATAGAGCCCGGTCTCCTTCGAGAGGCTCGCGAGCCGGTCGAGGAAGGCTCGTATTTCGGGGTAGGCGGCGAACTGGAAGCGTCGGTGCAGCGCCGGTGGCCTCTCGACCTCCGTCCAGCCGTCCGGCCATCGGGGTTCAGTAGTCATCTCGTTCTCCTCGTCGGTGGATAGAGGATCCTCAACGCCAACCGGGCTGCCGGCGTTGAGGATCCCACGCCCGAGCTGGGGCGCGTGCGCGTAGCTCGCCGCCCCGGCGTACCGCAGCTGAGCGAACAGCTCACCTGGAGGACGCCTAGACCGGTGCGACCTGGGTCTCGCGGGGACTGCCGGGAAGGATCGACTCGACCTCGCTGTGCGGCCGGGCGATGATGTGGGCGGCAGCCAGGCCGTCGCCCACGCGCTCGCACGCGTCGGCACCGGCACGGACTGCGGCGTTGACCGCGCCCGTCTCGCCACGCACCAGGACGGTGACATAGCCGCCGCCGACGAACTGGCGGCCGATCAGCCGCACCTCTGACGCCTTGGTCATGGCGTCGGCAGCCTCGATCGCAGGGACGAGGCCCCGGGTCTCGATCATGCCTAGGGCGACGCCCGGAATGTCGGAACTTCCGTTTTGGTTAGCCATCTGCTCTGCTTTCCTCCGTATGTGAGTTGAGATCGGGTGTTACAGGGTGGGAGTGGACCGGGTCAGGCGCGCCATTGCGCCTCGCTCCAGTGGTCGATGATCCCGCCGATGGTCAGGTCGGTGGTGATCGAAAAATCGCCGGTGGCATGGCGGGCCGCCGAGGTGGCGATGGTGATGACGAAGTCGCCCGGCCTTGCGCCGACCGGGTCCAGCGCCACCTCCAGGTCGCCGCTGTCGTCCTCGACCACCCGAAGCGACTTGCTGTGGAGCGTGGGGGTTCGACTGGTGGCGACGAGGTCGCCGACGACGCGTTGAATGTTCATCGTCGCGCCCCACCGTTCGGAGACGGGGCGACAGACTCCACGATCAACAGCTCCGGCTCCTCTGGGCGCTCCGAGTCCGGGCTGTGTTGACCCGGGGTCTCCTCGTCCCAGTAATCGATGATGCCGACGATGGTCAGGTCGCTCGGGTAGTCCTTGTGGCCGGCGGCTTCGCGCGCCGCCGAGCTGCCACACGCGATCACCCAGTCGCCGGGCTTGCAGCCGACGGGGTCGACCGCCACCTGCTTCCCTCCCTTGCGGTCCACGACGACCAGCAGCCGGTTGAGCTCGAGGCCGCGGATGCGGGCCGTGGCGACCAGCGTGCCTTCGACGCAGAAGATTTTCATCGCTGTGCCTCCTTCCTTTGCGCTCCACCTGCGAGCGCGCTCATCGGCCCGTCGCCCTTCGCCTCGACCACCTCGAGGCGCGACCTGTTCCGCCCTCGCACGACCACTTGGATGACCAGGCCCGCAGTGCCGGTCCCGCTCTCATACCGGGCCTCGATGGCGGCGGCGAGGCGCCGAGCACGCGCTTGCGCCCTGGCACCGGCACCGGGGATGCGTTCGTCGTAGGCGACGTGCACGAGCACCGGCACTGCGAGCCCCTGCGGCGCGTTCATCCCGTCGAGGACGTGGATGCCGACGTCGAGGTCGACGACGCCTTCTTCGACCGTGCCCATCTGGGCCTGGTACGCGAGGTTGCGCAGCTGGACGTCGTCGAGCGCGTCACCCGCCACGATCAGCCTCTCCCCGTGGCCGGCATCCGCGTACGTGCCGCCGTTCCAGCCGCGAACGGCGTCGACCTGGCCGATGTTGTTCTTCAGTAGGTAGCCGCAGAGCCAGCGCATTCCTTCGGTGGGGGCATCGGCCGCGTCCACGCCGGCGCAGTCGGCGACCGCATGGCGGATGAACTCCTTGGCAACCTCGCGTGCAAGGCTCGCAGTCTGCTCATAGAGCGTGCCGCTGAAGACGTAGCGGTCCACGTCCATCTGACCGGTGGCGTCGGGGACGTGGACGCGGATGGCGTCGGTGTCCGTGTCCACCCCGACGAGCAGCGTGGCCGCGCTCGCCTCGCAGCACTGGGTGGCCTCGACGGCACCCTCGAACTCCCGGAGCCGCCCCAGCAGGGCGGTCGCGGCGCGCACCTCGTCACTCCCGTGCCCGGCGCAGCCCTTGTTCCGAGGGTCGACGCTGCTGTAGTGGTAGATCCCGATCTTCAAGTAGCTCGTGGGCTCGCTGGCGTCGTTCGGCTGGCCCTCGCGCCAGCGTCGCAGCTCGACGCTTTCCCAACGGTGCAGCGCGTCCTCGACCTCGAACATCGAGCCGGCATAGGAGTCGTGCCACACCACGACAGCGGGGGGCACCCGCAGGATGTAGTCCACCGCCCCCCCGAGGCGCCCGTCGGCGCAGGAGGTGATGTCGACGGCGTGGAAGCCGAAACGCTGGATGAGCACCTCGGCGCTCTCGCCCTCGTCGAGCAGGCGGACGATGTTCCGGTCAAACTCGCGCTCCATCAGGTTGCGGAAGGTGCCGAGCACGCAGCGGGCGTGGATGCGGCCAAGGTCGAGCGGCGTGTTCCAGCACGACTCGAGCTCAGTCGCCGGGATGTCGACCCCGAGGGAGTTGACCAGCTCGTCATGCGCCTGCTCGGGGAAGCCGTCGTCGAACTGGCGCGGTGCCAGCCGGCGCAGGACGGGTTGGATAAGCGCGAAGGCGGCCTCGATCTCCTCGGCTCGCTGCTTCAGGGCGGCGCTGAGCGCCGGCTCCGCCAGCGGATGCCCACCCGCGGCGACGTCGAGCCCGAACCCCCCGTTCCGGGCCGCCCGGCCCGGGGGCGACGTCACCGTCGCCACTGCGCCCGGGCGCGGCCAGGCCGCAGTTTCGTCCCAGGGAGCGAGCCACCGTCCATCGGGTTGGAGCACGGACTTCATCCCTGGGCTCCGCCGGAGACGGTGACCCTGACCCCGTCCTTCGGGCTCCCGCCGACTCGGCCGGTGACCCTCGCGTTCTCATCCGGCCCGCCGGGCGTGGCCAGGTTCTTGAACCTACGCGTGCCGGCCCAGGCGTTGGACTCGCCACCGCCCTCGGTGGGGTTGCGCCCGGCCGCGATGTAGCCCTCGGTGCCGGTGACCAGGCCGTGGGACGTCCAGGCGGCGGCGGTACCGGTGACCGCACGACCGTCGGTGCGGCCCTCGCCCGTGATCGGCGTTTGCGCGCCGTCGCGAGTCTGGACGGTGCGGGGCCGGAACAGGAACTCGCTGTTGCCTGTCACCTTGCCTGCACTGATGGCGAAGGCCCCGGTGATGCGGCCAGCGACGCAGGAGGCGGGCGCCGCGTCGGTCTCCTTCTTGGCCGCGTCCCGGCCGGCCAAGCGACGGGCCTGGGCCACTGGGAAGGACCCGCGGGCCCAGTCGTCGGCCACCGGCTCCGCGGGCCGCATCTCGCCGTAGTACGACGACCCGCTGATGTCGTTCCGATAGCCGCGCTCGATGCCGCTGACCAGCTTGGAGTGCATGGGGAGGTCGCCGGTCACCGCCACACCTTTGGGCCTGGGCTCGAGGCGCTGGGTGGCCGGATCAAACTCGTCGGGCTCGCACGAGCCGAAGATGGTCGATGGCCCCTGGTAGGGCGTGCCGGTCACCGGGCGGCAGTCACCCGGCTCGTCGCCGGTGACGTTGGAGCGGTACTCCATGCTCGGACCCGTGACCTGCTGGCCGCTCCACGTCTGCGCCACGGTGACCTTGCCCGCGGTCACCGGGTCGAGACGCGCCCGGTCGAGGTGGTCGGCCGGCGCGGTACCGCCACCGATGGCGCCGCACTCGGTGGAGTAGAGGTTCTGGTACTGGTCGCCGGTGATCGGGCGGCAGGCGCCGGACTCGTTCCCGGTGACCCGCCCGCTGCGGCCGACGGCCGTGCCGGTAACGGCCAGCCCGCCGTCGCTGTTCTCCAGCGCCTGCCCGGGCGGTTGGACGCCCAACTGGGCGCTGACCGCGGATGCGCCGTGAGGGTCGGCCCGGCGGGGGAACTGCGCCGAACGGTAGGCGCCGTCAGTGCGTGGCGTCAGGTCGTCGTCGGGCCTCTGGTCGGCTTCGCCGGTGATGGGGAGGTGCTCGCCCGCCTCGTCACCGGTGATGGGCACGTTGGCCCGAACGGTTGTGCCCGAGACGACGAGGCCCTGCGGCGTCCGCATCAGCCCGACCTTGACGCCGTTGCCCGGCGCGGGGGCGGGGCCATCGGCCGGGACGTACTGCGTGCCCGAAATCGGGTGGGAAGCGCCGGGCTCGCCGCCCGTGACCTGCACGCCCGGAGCAATCCGCACCCCGGTCACGTGCTGGCCGCCGTGGGTGGGCGACTCGATCACCTTCGGCACGTACCTGACCCGGCCCTGTCGCTCCGGACTGCTGATGCCTGCGCCACCCAGACGGCTCGCCTCGGAGCGTCGAGCCCGGGCCTGATCACGACCCGAAACGGCATCGGCGTCGGCGTCGATGGGCAGGTTCTCCCGCGGGGGCTGGTTCTCAACGGCGGGCAGCGTGCCTGCGCGGTCCAGCGCCTGCTTGCCCTGGGACATCTGGCGGCGGCGTTGCATGGAGACGGAGCGGCCGAAGCGAGCCGCGGCCACGGCGTCGGTCGGAGAGGCCGTCGTGCCGTTCGGCGCGCCTTGACCGTCGCGGGCGGGGGCCGCTCCTGCGCCGTTGGCCGGCAGGGTCTCCGGGGTGGGCGGCGCTCCGCCGCCGTTCAGCAACGCCGCTTTGCCCTGGGACATCTGGCGGCGGCGCTGCTTGGAGACGGAGCGGCCGAAGTGAGCCGCAGCCACGGTGTCGGTCGGGGCGGCCCTTTCCTCCCGAGCCGATTGCGTGCCGTTCGGCGCGCCTTGACCGTTGGGCGCCGGGGCCGACCTTGCGCCGTTGGCGGCCGGGGCCGACCTTGCGCCGTTGACATGCTGGTTCTCTGCAGCGGGTAGCGCGCCGGCGCCCTTCAGCGCCTGCTTGCCTTGGGACAGCTGGCGGCGGCGCTCCTTGGAAACGGAACGGCCGAAGTGCGCCGCAGCCACAGTGTCGGTCGGGACGGCCCTTTCCTCCTGCGCCCTCTGCGTGCCGTTGGGCGCGCCTTGACCATTGGGGGCGGGGGCCGCCCCTGCGCCGTTGACCTGCAGGTTCTCTGCGCCGGCGCCGTTGAGCGCCTGCTTGCCCTGGGACAGCCGGCGGCGGCGCTCCTTTGCGACGGAGCGGCCGCCGCGGGCGGCGTCTCGGAACTGGCCCAGTTCAGCGGCGTCGGCGGTGTCGACCGCGTACATTCCCATGTTCAGCCAGCTCCACCGCGGTAGACGACGAAGGCCGGCGCGCC
>JALYYN010000599.1 GCA_030946525.1 Actinomycetota bacterium
GCGCCACCCCGGTGGCGGGCACCATGGAACTGCAGTCGGAGGAGAAGGACGCCTTCGGCCACGTCCGGCTGGGCGGCATCGCCAACCGGGTGGCCCAGGGGATCGAGGAGCGGACCGGCTTCGAGACACGGGTCACCATCCTGGGCCACGTGCAGCGGGGCGGCACGCCGACCGCCTTCGACCGTATCCTCGCCACCCGCTTCGGCGTGGCCGCCATCGACGCCGTCCACGACGGGGCCACCGGCCAGATGGTCGCCCTCCAGGCCGGGGCCATCGTGCTGGTCCCCCTCGCCGATGCTGTGGGAAGGTCCAAGACCGTGGACCCCGACCTCTACCACGGCGTGGCCGAGGTGTTCTTCGGATGACAGGTCCTTCGGGTGAGCCGGTTCTTCGGGTGAGCGAGCCGGGGCCGCCCGTCGAGTTCGAGGAACATGCCGTGGCCCTGGCCGGCGTCGGCCAGCGCATCGGGGGCGCCCTGGTCGACGGCCTGTTGACCAGCATGGTGGTGGTCGTGCCGATTCTTCTGGGGATCGTCACCGTCGACGACCCGCAGCAGGGGCTGCCGCCGGGCTGGGCGTTCGCCCTCCTGATCTTCGGCGCCCTCTACACGGTCGCGCCCACCGCGTTGTGGGGCCAGACCCTGGGCAAGGTCGCGGTCGGCACCCGGGTCGTCACCGAGGCCGACGGTTCGCGGCCGGGCTGGCGCCGCTCCTCCATCCGCTGGGGCCTGGTCGGGCTGGTCGGGCGCATTCCCTACGTCGGCATCTTCGTGAGCCTGGTCGTGACCGCCTCGCTGGTCCTCGACGTCCGCCGCCGGGGGTTGCACGACAAGGCGGCCGGCACCATCGTCGTCCGGGCCTGAGAAGCGACAGGAGGGCCGGGGGGACTCCCCGACCTTCCTGCGTGCTGCGCCGGGCCGGGGTTACCGGGCCGCGGGCGTGGAGGCGACCATCGACCGGGAGGCGAGCTCCTCGCCGGTCGAGTGGCGCCGGACGTTGACCGTCACCGTGTAGGTGGTCGACGTGGGGGCGTCGTCGTTGTCGACCAGGCCGACGCCGGTGGTGTTGCGGGATGCGACGGTCGAGGAGGTGTTGTAGCTCCAGTCGACCGTGCCGATGGCCTGGTTGGTCTCGGTCAGCGACATGTCGAACCAGTCGGTGCCGCGCAGTTCTGGACGGTGTAGCCCGACCAAATGGCGCCGATGCTGGTGGAGCCCGGGTTGTAGCCGCCGGATGCGATCATGTTGGTGATCACCGAGCAGCTTGCGACCCGCTGGGCCGGGGTGGCGATGCTGCGGCTCGTGGTGGCGACGACGGTGCCGGTCCCGGGGACCAGCACCGAGAGCGTGACGGCGTAGGTGGTACCGAAGGCGGCGGCATCGGTCTGGCGGGCGCCCGTGTAGGGCAGGTTCCGGGTCGGGAACCAGGAGTCGGCGGCGGCCCAGCCCACCGCGCCGGTGGCGCCGACGGCCTGGACACGGATGTCGAACGAGGCGTTGTTGCCCCCGCAGCGGGCGACGGCGTAGGTGGCCGAGAGCGTCGCATCGGCGGTGGCGGCGCTCTGGTCGGCCGTCACCGCGAACGAGTTGATCGTGACGTCGGCCCGCCGGCACCACCGCCGGTCGGCGCCACCGCCGGGTCGGCCGCCGTGCCGCCGCCACCACCACCGCCTCCACCGGTCGCCCCGCCGCCGCTGGCGAAGACGGAGCGCCGGCGAGGGAAAGGGCAAGGAGCAGGCCTGACAGGGCCATGGAACGTCGCATCGGTACCTCCGGGAAGATCGTGCGGGACTGGGACCTCACGGGCTCAGGGTGAGGCCGGGGAGGTCGGCGTTGCCGTTGGAGGATGGTCCTAGGACCAGACACGGGGCAGGCGGTAGCGTCGCCTGCGGTGGCGACGGCAGCGCAGTGGTGGGCCGACCAGTTGGCCGAGTGGGCGATCCCGGCGCGCATCATGGCGGTGGCCCCCGAGTCGCCCTGGGCGTTCTCGCCCGGCCTGTTCACCGCGCCGGCCGACCCGGGGCCCGACACTCCGTCCCGGGTCCGGGCCCGCGAGGCCGTGCCAGACGGCGGGGCCGTCCTGGACGTCGGCTGCGGCGGGGGCGCCGCCGGCCTGGCGCTGGTCCCGCCGGCGGGACGGGTGGTGGGCTTCGACCGTGGCGCCGACCTGCTGGAGCGGTTCGTGGCCCGGGCCGTCGAGCTGGGCGTCGACCACGAGGTGGTGCAGGGCGACTGGCCGGCCGACGCCGACGCCGTGGGACCCGCCGACGTGGTGGTGTGCCACCACGTCGCCTACAACGTCGCCGAGCTGGCATCCTTCGCCGCCGCGCTCGACCGCCACGCCCGGCGACGGGTGGTCATGGAGATGACCAGCGAGCATCCCCGTTCCGGGGTGAACGACCTCTGGCGCCACTTCTGGGACCTCGAACGCCCCACCGGCCCGACCGCCGACGACGCCGTCGCCGTGCTGGTCGAGGCGGGCATCCGGCCGGAGGTCGAGCGCTCGCCCCGGGTCCCCCGCTCCGTGCCGCGGTCGGTCCGGGTGGCGTCCGTCCGCCGCTACCTCTGCCTGACGGAAGACCGGGACCCTGAGATCGACGCCCTCCTCGGCGAGGAGTCAGAGCTCTCGGGCGAGGTGGTCACGCTGTGGTGGGACGTCGGTGGCGGGAGATAGCCGCCGTGCCCCTGCGTCAGGATGGTGAGCCCCGCTGCTCCCGGCCGGCGACGAACGCGGCGACCAGGGCCGATCCCGCCAGGGCCAGGCCCAGCCGCTTGATGCGGCCTTTCACCACACCCTGGAGCAACAGGACCCCGACGATCGCCGCGGGCAGGGCGCGCTGGGCGCTCGCCGGTAGACCGGGGACGGTGGCCGCCGTGCCTGGAGTCGACGGTGCGGTCGGAGGAGTGGTGGACGGAGACGGGTGAGTCACCGCGGCGACGAACCGGGCGGCGCGTTCTGGGTCGTCGACGGCCATGTCGGCCACCTCGTCGGCCACGATCTCGGAGGTGAGAGGCGGCGCGACGGTGGGTTCGTCGGGCGCCGGGTCGGGAGGGCTGTCGTCGGTGGGCATGTCGACGTTCCTACCCATTTCCCGGCGGCGCCGTCGGCCTGACGACCGACGGTATGCGAATCGTCTTGGACGTGGTCATCCTTGGGTTCTGCCGGCACCTCGATCGACGGTCCATGGAAACTCGCTTGACGCTCATCGCCCGACTGGCGACAGTTCCATGGATGAACGGGCACCTCGTCCGGCGATTTCAGCGCCCTCAGCCCGCTTCGGGCCAAGGGGCCGGCGCCGCGTCGCGGTAGCTCCGCTGGTTGACGAGCGGGCTGAGGGTTGCCTCATCGCCCCGCTCACCAGAGGAGACCGCATGCAGAACGCACTGACCCCTGACCAGCTCCGGCACGCTCTGGTGCTGCGAGACCTGACCGAGCCCGAAGCGGGCGGCCATGGCATTCAGATGCTCGTCGACGTTGCCGTCGACGAGCTTGCGCAGACGTGGCAGTGCGACGTCCGCCGCGAACGCGGCCCTCGGGTAGTCCCGCTGGACGACAACTACGACCGGCTCCGGTACCCGCCTGCAGACGTCACCCGTGCCGCCCGCTACACCCGCTACGTCGATGACGGCCACGTGCTCCGCAGCCATTCCAGCGCCATGATCCCCCCGGCTCTCGCCATGCTCGCCGACAACCCTGCCGACGACGTCCTCCTGGTGTGCCCCGGCATTACCTATCGGCGCGATTCCATCGACCGCCTCCACACCGGTACGCCCCATCAGCTGGACCTGTGGCGCATCACCCGGCGGAGCATCGGCGACGCAGAGTTGGATGAGATGGTCCATCTCCTCCTCGGTGCGCTCGTTCCGGGACGTGCGTGGCGGAGGGCGCCGCGTACCCATCCCTACACGTTGAAGGGCCGCCAGGTCGACGTCCGCGACGGAGAGGAATGGGTCGAGGTGTGGGAATGCGGCCTCGCCCATCCCGACGTCCTCGCTACCGCCGGTCTCGACGGCTGGTCCGGTCTTGCGCTCGGGATGGGCCTCGACCGGCTCCTGATGCTGAGGAAGGGCATCCCCGACATCCGGCTCCTCCGCTCAGGCGATCCTCGCGTCGCCTGGCAGATGACCGACCTCGAGCCCTATCGGCCCGTCTCGGACCTTCCAGCCGTGACACGTGACCTGTCCGTCGCCATCTCGGTCGACGCCGATGCCGAGCAGCTCGGCGACCGGATACGGACCGCGCTGGGAGATCGGGCGGACATCCTGGAAGCAGTCACCATCGTGTCCGAGACCAGCTACGCCAACCTGCCGCCGAGCGCCCGAGAACGGCTCGGCATCAGCGAGGCCCAGAAGAACGTCCTCGTGCGTCTCGAACTCAGGCCTCTCGACCGGACTCTCACCGACGCCGAAGCGAACGGCATGCGTGATGACGTATACGAAGCGATCCATGGAGGATCAACCGGGCAGTGGGCCGGGCGGTGATGCATCGCCGCCCTCAACCTCAGCGCGCCTCGGAGCCATCACCGGCGAGAGAGGATGGTCGGCCACCCCCCAGGTGACCGGGTCACTGGGGCAGGCTCGCCCGATCGGCGCCACGATTCAGGCCAGAGGCTATCTTCATGCCTTGGCTGGGATATCCTGGCGAGGTGACGAAGAGACTGATCGACGTGGATGACGAGAAGTTGGAGGCGGTGCGCTCGCTCCTCGGGACGCGAACGTTGAAGGCAACGGTCGACGATGCCTTCAGCGAGGTTCTCGCCCTTGCGCAACGCCGAGGCGCGTTGTTGGCCGAGCACGGAGTCGAGCCCGATGCGCTGGCCGATCCCGCGGCCCGGCGCGACGCGTGGGGTTGAGGCCGTATTACCTCGGCGACACCTCGGCGTTGGCCCGCCGCGACCAGGCCCTGGTCGCCGCCCGGCTCGCGCCGCTGCTGGAGAGCGGACTTGTCGCCCGCTGCACCCCGACAGATCTCGAGGCCGGCTTCTCCTCGAGCCCGGCGTCGCATCGATCAATGCGACAGGAGCGCTCGGCCTGGCCGCTCGTGGAGATGACCCAGCAGACCCTGGACCGTGCCGTCGCCGTCCAGGACGCACTCGCCGAGCGAAGCCAGCAGCGGGGTGCGAAGATCGCCGACCTGTTGATCGCCGCAGCAGCCGAGGCCGCTGGGCTCATCGTCCTCCACTACGACCACGACTTCGACCTCATCGCCGCGATCACCAGCCAGCCGACCGAATGGATCCTGCCGGCCGGGACAGTGTCGTAGGAGGAGCGCATGGTGCGCAGGCGGCGATCTGGGTCGGGTGGGCATCCGGGATCGTCTCGTCCTCCTTAGGCGACATCCCGCCCTGTGCCTGGTCACATCCGACGGGCGAGCGGCTCGACCCGTACGCCGTCCACTTCGACGAACGGGCCCGCCGAGCGCGCCGGACGGGTCAGCCCGGTCCGAGGTCTATGGCTGCGCCGGAGCGGGTGAGCAGGTCCATCAGCGCATCGGCGATGCCGGGCGCCGCGGCCACCACGGAGTCGTGCACCGGCGGGCCGCCGGCGAGCCCCCGCGCCACCGCTCCGGCCTCGGTGGCGACGAGGAGGCCGGCGGCCACGTCCCAGGGCTGGCCGCCGGCTTCGAAGTAGGCGTCGAGGCGCCCGCACGCCACCCAGCACAGGTCGAGCGAGGCCACGCCGTTGCGCCGGATGTCCCGCACAAGGGCCAACAGGTGGGGGAGCACGGCCGCCTGCCGGGCCCTGCGGGCGGACAGGTAGCCGAAGCCGGTCCCGACGAGGGCACGGGCCAGATCGCGCTCGCCGGTGACGGCGATGGGCACGCCGTTCAGCCAGGCGCCCCTGCCCCGCAGCGCGGTGAAGGTCTCGCCCAGGCCGGGAGCGGCGACCACACCGACCTCGACCCGGCCGTCGACCTCGACTCCGACCGAGACGGACCAGGTCGGGTGGCGGTACAGGTAGTTGGTGGTGCCGTCCAGGGGGTCGATGATCCAGCGGACGCCGCTGGTGCCCTCCCGGGCCGCGCCCTCCTCGCCCAGAATGGCGTCGTCCGGCCGGGCGGCCAGGATGCCCTCGACGATCAGGGCCTCCGACGCCCGGTCCATCTCGCTGACCATGTCGGTACCGCTGGTCTTGGTGGTGACGTCGACCCGGACACCTGCCGCGCCGGCGAGGAGGAGGTCGCCGGCGGACCGCGCCACCTGCTCGGCCAGGTCGAGCAGGGCGGACGCCTCGGCGCCGAGGGCGGGGGATGCGGGAGGGGACGACACGATCTGCCATCGTACGGGCATGGCCCGCGCCGACCGGAGGGACGGCACCGTCGATCTCCGCTCCGACACCGTGACCCGGCCAACGCCGGAGATGCGCCGGGCCATGGCCGCCGCCGAGGTGGGCGACGACGTCTACCGGGAGGACCCCACCGTCAACGCGCTCGAGGAGGCCTTCGCCGGCCGCGTCGGCAAGGAGGCGGCGCTGTTCGTGCCGTCGGGCACGATGGGCAACCAACTCGCCCTGCGCGTCCTCGCCGCTCCGGGCACCGCGGTGGTCGCCGGGCGCCGCCAGCACGTGGTGGTCTACGAGAACGGCGCCGCCGGGCGCAACGCCGGGATCCAGTTCTCCACCGTGGACGACGCCGACGGCGCCATCGACCCGGTCGAGGTGACGTGGGCGGTCGACGCCGCAGCCCACCACCACCCGATGCCCGGCCTGGTGTGCGTCGAGAACACCCACATGCCGGCGGACGGCGCGCCGTGGGACCTCGGCCGCCTGCACGCGGTCGCCGCCGCCGCCCGTGCCGCCGGCCTGCCCGTGCACCTCGACGGCGCCCGCCTGTTCAACGCCGAGGTGGCGACGGCCACACCGGCGGCCGACTACGCCGCAGCCGCCACCACGGTGATGTGCTGCCTGTCCAAGGGCCTGTGCGCCCCGGTCGGCTCGCTGCTGGCCGGGCCGGCCGGCGTCGTCGCCGCGGCGCGCGTTGAGCGCCAGCGCCTGGGCGGAGGCATGCGCCAGGCCGGGATCATCGCCGCCGCCGGCCTCGTGGCCCTGGCAACGATGGTCGAGCGCCTGGCCGACGACCACCGCCGGGCCCGGCGGCTGGCCGATGCCGTGGCCGCCCGGTGGCCCGACGGCGGCTGCGACCCGGAGCGGATCAGGACCAACGTCGTCACGTGGCGGCATCCCCGCACGTCGGAGGTGCTCGATTACCTGGGCGGGGAAGGGGTGCTGGCCGGGACGATCGCACCGGGCGTGCTGCGACTGGTCACCCACCATGACGTCGACGACGAGGGGCTGGAGCGGGCGGCCCGGGCCTTGGGAGGCACGCCCTGATGGCGGCCCTGTACGGCGAGCCCCCGGCCCGGGCCCTGGCCGTCTACGCCCACCCGGACGACCCGGAGATCTCCTGTGGAGCGACGCTCGCCCGCTGGGCCGCGGCGGGGGCGGAGGTCCACGTCCTCGTCTGCACGAGGGGTGAGAAGGGCTCCAAGGACCCGGCCGTCGACCCCGAGGATCTGGCCCGCCGCCGGGCCGGCGAGATGGCGGACGCGGCCACGGTGCTGGGCCTGGCCGGCCACCACCGGCTGGACGTCGCCGACGGCGAGCTGGCCAACACCCCCGAACTGCGGGGCCGCATCGTGGCTGTCGTCCGCGAGGTGCGCCCCGAAGTCGTCCTGTGTCCCGACCCCACCGCCGTCTTCTTCGGCGACACCTACTTCAACCATGCCGACCATCGCACCGCAGGATGGGCGGCGCTCGACGCGGTGTCGCCATCGGCCGGCAACCCCCATTACTTCCCCGCCGCAGGCCCGCCGCACCAGGTGGGCGCGGTGCTGCTGTCGGGCACGCTCGAGCCCAATCTTTGGGTCGACGTGAGTGCCAGCCTGGAGACGAAGGTGGCCGCCCTGCTGTGCCACGCCAGCCAGCTGGAGGGTTCGGGGGAGTGGTTCCGGAGCGTCCTGCAGGGAAGGGCCGAGGCCGAGGCCCGCGCCGTGGGCGTCCGCTACGCCGAGGGGTTCCGGCGGCTCACGCTGGGAGGCTGACGACCCGCACGGGCGGCGCCGGAGCCGATTGAGTAGCGTCCCGCCACCAGGGGACAGAGAAAGCGGTGGCACCGATGGGGAGACGTCCGCGCGTCGCGTCACGAGTGGCGGCCACTGTGCTCGCGGTCGCCATGTTCGTGCCGTCGCTGGTCGGCGTGGGCCCGGCGGCCTCGGCGCAGACGCCCGATCCCCTCGTGCGCCTTCCCGGCCATGTGCCCGACGTCCTCGCCCGGGCCGTCCCCGTTCGCGCAGCGGCCACGGCCGCCGAGGGCGCCACCGGCCCCGACCAGGCCGTGCCCGGCCCGGCGCTGACGCTGACCGTCGTCCTCAACCGGAGCGACCAGACCGGGTTCGACAGGTTCCTCGCCGACGTCCAGGACCGGCGGTCGCCGAACTTCGGCCACTTCCTCAGCCAGGCCCAGTCGACGACGCGATTCGGCCCGAGCCAGGCGTCCTATGACCGGGTGCTGTCGTTCCTGCGGGGGAGCGGCTTTGCGTTGGTCGCCGGCTCGGCCAACCGCCTGACACTCACCGTCTCCGGCTCCCGGGCCGACGCCGAGCGGGCGTTCTCGGTGCGCATCGCCGACTACCGGCTGCCCGGTGACACCCGCACGTTCTTCGCCAACGACGCCGATCCCGCCGTCCCCCGCGCCCTCGTCGGTGACGTCGCCGCGGTCATCGGCCTCTCCGACGCCGCCGCGCCGACCCGGCCCCGGTCGAACGTCAACAACATCATCACCGGGGACCCGTTCCCACCGCCGCTCCCGCCCGGCGACCTCGCCTACACCTGCTTCCTCGCCACCAACGAGGTGACGAGCAACGCCCTCGACCAGGTGGCGGTGGCGGGTGCCGGGTCGATCTCCCAGGTCACCCTGAAGACCGTCCTGAACTACCTGTGCGCGGCGGACGAGCTCAACCTGGTCGCTGCCTACGCCGGGTCCCTGGGAGGCGGCGCCGGCCTGGGCCCTGCGCAGGCCGGCGAACAGCCGGTCGGCTCCGTCACGGCGGTCCCCGCGACCCCGGCGGCCCCGGCGGCCCTCGCCGGCACCGGCCAGCGCATCGGGCTCCTCGAGTTCGACAACTACCGCCCGAGCGACGTCGCCGACTTCGCCGCCACGCTCGGGCCCCGGGCGGGCGCAGCATCACGCCTCGGGCAGGTCCACGTCAACGGCGGCGCGGGCGCGCCGGGGGCTGCCGAGTCGGAGGTCCTCGTCGACATCGGAGCCGCGCTGACCCTCGCGCCGGGAGCCGATGTGGTTGTCTACGACGGGCCCTTCACCGGGGCGGGCACCAGCTTCCAGACCATGTTCAACGCCATGGTCGACGACGGGGACACCGTCATCAGCAACAGCTGGTCCTATTGCGAGGACCAGACCAGCCTGGCCGACGCCCGCAGCATCGACCAGATCCTGGCCGGGGCGGCGGCGACGGGGATCAGCGTGGTCAACGCCACCGGGGACAGCGGCAGCACCTGCCTCGACGGCAGTCCCGGCACCATCGGCGTGCCCGCCGACTCACCCAGCGCCACCGCTGTCGGAGGCACCCGGATGGTCCAGGGCGTCGGCGGCACCTACGGAACCGAGCGGTGGTGGGACGGCTCGGGCGACTCGCCGCCGACCGGGCAGGGCGGGTTCGGGACGAGCCGCTTCTTCCCCGTTCCCGCCTACCAGCAGGGGCTGGCGCTCGGGGCCATGCGGTCGATACCCGACGTGGTCGCCACCGCCGACCCTGCCACCGGCTTCTTCATCTGCCAGGCCGATGCCGGCGGCTGCCCGAGCGGGGCCCGCTTCGGCGGCACGAGCGTGGCCGCCCCGCTGTGGGCCGCGTTCGCCGCCGACCTCAACCAGGCCCAGGGCCGCGACCTAGGTGCGCTCAACCCCCAGCTCTACCCGCTCGCCCGTACCGACGCGTTCCATCCGGCGGCCCGGCTGGCGAGCGACTTCAGCCACGTCGGACTCGGCTCGCCCGACCTCGACGTGCTGAGCCTGGCGCTGCGCAGGACCGCAGCCGGGCCGGTCGACGGTGCCGTCTCCCGGCTTACCGGCATCCCCGTCGACGGGATCGTCGCCGACGGCACGTCGACCGCCGCCCTCGTCGCCCTGGCCATGGACGCGGCCGGGAACACGGTCAGCGGGAAGAACGTGCAGCTCACGGCCAGCGCCGGGAGCCACTCGTCGATCACCACGCCGAACGGCCCGATCACCACGGTCGACAACGGGGCGGTCGTCTTCCGGATGACCGACATGGTGCCGGAGCGGGTGACCTACACCGCCACCGACACCACCGACGGGAAGGTCCTCGGGAGCCCGGTGACGGTGACGTTCGTCTCCCAGCCGGCCGCTGCCGCAGGGGTCGTCGCCTCTCCCACCACCGTGGCCGCCGACAACGCCGCCTCCTCCACCATCACCGTGACCCTGAAGGACGCCGGCGGGCTGCCGGCGACTGGCAAGGCGATCACCCTGGCCCCGGGCGCGGGGACGCACTCGACGATCAACGGCCCCACCCCGCCGCTCACCGACGCCGCCGGCCATACGACGTTCACGGTGACCGACTCGGTCGCCGAAGCGGTCACCTACACGGCCACCGACGTCACCGACGGCAGGCTGGTGATCCCCCAGACGGCCACCGTGACCTTCTCGAACGCGCCGCCGGGGCCCGGGTGCTTCCCCGGCACGCCCACCGCCCGCAACGGCGCCGCCTTCACCGACTTCGCCACCGGGTTCCCCCTGGACATCCCGAACAGCGGCTGCGTCGGACCCGTCGGCGAGGCCTTCGACTCGGCCGGCCGCCTCTACGTCACGGACGTCACCAACCGGGGCCTGTACCGGTTCGGGCCCGGCGGCGGCGTCGCCGGCGCCTCGACGCTCGTCACCACCCTCCCGACCGCTCCGGAACGCATCACCGGCCTGGCGTTCGGGAAGGACGGCCGGCTCTACGCCGCCGCCCAGGGCTCGAGCTTCGAGGGCATCGGCGGCGCGGTGGTGGAGCTCGACCCGGCCACGGGGGCGATCCTGCGCACCGTCGTCGGCTACACCGTGTTCGGCACGACCGACTGCGCGACCGGGATCGCCACCGACCCCTTGAGCGGGGACCTCTTCATCACCGAGCCCGGCTGCGGCTTCCTCGGCGGCGAGCCGTTCGTCAACCGCATCGCCGCGCCGGCCGGCGCCACGCCGACGCTCACCCACTACGCCAACGTCGGTGGGGCCGACGGCATCACCTTCGGCCCCGACGGCACCATCTACGTGGCGACCGGCGGAGGTCGCATCCGGGCCGTCTCCGGCACGGACAAGCCCCAGCCGGCCACGGTGCGCGACGTGGCCACCGTGGTCACCGGCGCCGACCCGCCCGGCCCGGCGCCGATCGACGGGATCGCCGTCGGCGTCGACCCCGCCGACCCCACGGTGGCGCGCAGCCTGCTGGTCAACCGCAACGACGGTGTGATCACCCGGGTCGACCTCTCCACCACCCCGCCCAGCCAGGTCGACGTCTTCACCGGGGGCTCGCGGGGTGACTTCATCGCCGTCGGCCCCGACGCCTGCCTCTACGCCACCCAGACCGACCGAGTCGTCAGGGTGACCGACGCCGGCGGGACGTGCTCGCTGGCGCCGACCAATCCGGTGCCCCAGCTCAGCCTGGCCCCGTCGACGGTCCAGCCGTCGCCGCGGCAGGGGACCGCGCAGACGCTCACGGCGACGCTGCGCAACGTCGCCTCGCCGGCGGGGACGGCCGTGACCTTCACGGTGACCGGCGCCAACCCCGGTGGCGGAGTGGTGGCCACCGACGGCAGCGGCATCGCCACCTTCACGTACACCGCGGCGCGCGCCGGCACCGATGCGATCGTCGCCACCGCCACGGTCGGCACCACCGCGGTCACCTCCAACCCGGCGTCGGTCACCTGGCTACCGGGCCCGCACGTCACCTTCGTGACGCTGAACCGGAGCCCGACGGGAGGGCCCACGTCCTCGCCGGTCACTCTCGTCGCCGACCTCTCCGACGTCTCCGACGACCCCGCCACCGCGCTCGGGGGTGCGTCGGTGAGCTTCAGCCTCGGTACGCAGACCTGCGCGGCGACGTCCGACGCCTCCGGCCGGGCGAGCTGCGAGGTCGTCGCGCCGGCCACCGCCGGGTCCTACCCGCTGTCCGTCTCTTACGCCGGCGACGACCGCCACGTCGCGAGCGCGGACCGGCGATCGTTCGAGGCGACCTCGGCGCGCCCGACCTCCCTCGCCTACACCGGCGACACCACGCTCACCGCCGGGTCCGCCGGCCAACTGTCGGCGACGCTCACCCTCGTCGCCGGCGGGCCGCTGGCTGGGCGGACCGTCGGCTTCACCATCGGCACCGGCGCCGGCTCCCAGACCTGCTCGTCCACGACGGATGCCACCGGCCGCGCCGCGTGCACCTTGAGCCCTGTCAGCCAGCCGGGCGGCCCCGCGTTGGTGACCGTCCTGTTCGCCGGCACCGACACCGACGCCTCCTCCACCGCCATGGCGACGGTGCAGGTGGGCGGGAGGATGGCCGCGCCCACGATCTCGACGCGCCTGTCCGCCACCACCGTCGTCGTGGGCGGGCTCGTCCACGACTCGGCCACGCTGGTGGGGGCCACCCCGGGCGCCGGCGGCACGGTGACCTACCGCGTCTACGGCGGCTCGGCGTGCTCGGGCACGCCGGTGGGGGAGAGCGTGGTCACCGTGACGGGCGGGTCGGTGCCCGACTCCTTCGACTTCGCGCCGACGGCGGCCGGGCCCTACACCTGGCAGGCCGGGTACAGCGGCGACCCGACCAACCGGGCGGCGACCAGCGAGTGCGGGAGCGAGCCACTGACGGTGCACCGGGGCACCGTCACCTCCGTCTTCTCCTCGACCGATCCCTCGACGCTCGACCAGGTGGTCACCTTCACCGCGGGTGTCAGTCCCGCCCCCGGCGGGGGCACGGTGGCGTTCACCGCCGACGGCGTGGGGATCGCCGGCTGCGACGCCCGGCCCGTGGCGACGGGAGGCCCGAGCGCAGGCACGGCCACGTGCGCCACCGCTGCCCTGGGGCTCGGCTCGCACCCGGTCGTCGCCGTCTACACCGGCACTGCCGGCTTCGCCCCGAGCACCTCGGCGACGCTCACCCAGACGGTCGTGCCGGCCACGACGCCGACGGCCACCACGCTGACGTCGTCCCAGAACCCCTCGGCGGAAGGTGAGGCGGTCACCTTCACCGCCACGGTCACCGCAAGCGGCACCGGACCTGCCGGGACCGTGCGGTTCAGCGCCGACGGCACCGACCTGGCCGCTCCGGTGGCGACGATGGGCGGGGTCGCCACGCTGACCGTCTCCGCGCTCCCGGTCGGATCCCACACTGTGACGGCCACGTTCGCCGGGACCGGCTTCGGCGCCAGCAGCGCCACCTTGGTCCAGTCGGTGGAGGCCACCCTCACCTGCGATCCGGCGCACACGATCACCGGCCAGGTCGGCCCCCTGAACCTCGGTCCGGGCCGGTGGTGCGTCGTCGGCGGCGCCATGGTCCGGGGCCTGACGGTGGGGGCCGGGGCGGCGATCTCTCTCACCGGCGCCCGCATCGTCGGCCCGATGTCCGCCGACGGGGCGACGCTCGTGCGCGTCTGCGGCTCCCAGATCTCCCAGGGGCTCACGGTGGCGCGCTCGACCGGTCTCGTGGTCGTCGGCGATCCCGGCGACGACGGGTGTGCCGGGAACGCGATCTCCGGCGCCGTCAGCCTCACCGACAACCACGGTGGCCTCGACGTCGCCGGCAACCGGATCAGCGCCGGCCTCACCGTCACTGGTACGACGGGCGCCGGGCCCCGGCCCGACGACGGCGCCGCGCTCGTCGGGGGCAACCAGGTGCTCGGTGTCATCGCCTGCTCGTCGAACGCGCCGCCGCCGACGAACGGGGGCACGCCCAACACACGCTTCAGCGGGAGGACAGGGCAGTGCGCCGGCCTGTGATCGAGATCACATCGCCGTGGGCGCCACCGCGGCCGGGGACGGCACCCGGTCCGCCGGCCATCTCGGGGCGGTCAGCTGCACCGGCGGGACACGGCGGGCGGCGACGGCGATGATGGCGATCCACGCCGCGATCAGCACGGACAGCCCGCTGTAGGCGGCCATCCTCGGCCACGCCGGACCGGGGTGGACCTCACGGAGCAGCAGGGTGGTGTTGCGGACGAACTGCTGGGTGCGTGCGGGCAGCGCGGGGACGGCCACCGCGCCGATCCGGGGGTCCGCCGGCAGGTAGACCGGCACCGCCATCACCTCGGCGCCCCGCTGGAGGCTGACCATGGTCTTCCACGAGCCGGTGACGGGCACCGGCCGTGCGGAGACGTAGTGGCCGGGCCCGACCTGGTCGAGCGCGGCCCGCACCGTGGCCGCGCCCCCCT
>JALYYN010000601.1 GCA_030946525.1 Actinomycetota bacterium
TGCCGTGGCGCACCTTGCGGTCGAGGAGCCCGGGAGCGGCGGGCAGGTCGCCGGCGACGCCGACGTCGACCACCAGCACCTCGGCGCCGACCTGGCGGGCCAGCACGTTGATCGCGGCCCGGCCGGCGCAGAAGGCGGCGACCATCTGTCCGGTGACCTCCTGGGGCCACGGGGTCACCCCCTCGGCCAGCACGCCGTGGTCGCCGGCGAAGACGGCCACGACCACCGGCTCGGGGATCGGCGGGGGGCAGGCGCCGGCGATGGCGGCCAGGCGGATGCCCACCGTCTCCAGCAACCCGAGGGCGCCACGCGGCTTGGCCAGGCGGTCCTCCAGCTCGGCGGCGTCGGCCTCGGCGACGGCGTCGAGCGGGGTGAGGTGGGCGATGGCCTCGTCGAAGGGGGTCACGTGGCGGCTCCACCTGCTGTCGAGGGCTCCGGCTGGTGGGCGAAGAGCACCTTGTTGAAGATGAAGAACTTCCCGATCCAGAGGACCCCGAAGGCGGCGAGGGCGGCGCCGTTGACGATGAGGTGGACCATGAGCTCCGAACTGGTGTTGCTGTGCGCCCAGGTCTCGGCGAAGTCGGCCGCCCACGTCGACAGGATCAAGCCGAGGAACGCAAGGCTCCAGAAGGGCACGATCTCCTTCATGAAGTGGGACTTGCCAGTCTTGCCCCACGCCCACGCCCGGTTCAGGTAGTAGGAGGGGACGGCGGACACGCAGACGGCCACGATGTTCGACGTCCGGGCCGACCAGAACGACTGGGCGACGAACAGCACGACCTGGGACACGATCACCGACACGACCGACACCAGGCTGTAGCGGACCATCTTCCGCCCCGCGGGCGTACGCGATCGCTCGAGGAGGCTGCGGGGGGAGAGGTCCACCATGTCGATGGTATCGGCCACCCCTCCCTCCTTCTCGTTCTGGCTGCAGTTCGACGTGCATGCGCGATCAACTGCAGCCAGAACCGGGTGGGGGCGGGGTCGAAGCGCGAAATGTCGCAGCCTCCGGGCACGCTGGACGGATGGACCAGGTGCTCGAGCTGGCTGCAGAGCAGCAGCCTCATCGGTCGCGGGCAGGTGCTCGCCTTCGGCATGACGGTCGGACAGGTCGGGCAGCGGGTCAGGGCCGGCCACTGGGAGATCGTGGGGCGCGGCGTGTACCGGGTCGCCGGCTCGGTCCCGACGTGGGAACAGCGGGTCCTGACCGCCGTGCTGGCGACCGGAGACAACGCGGCTGCGTCCCGTCGGACGGCGGCTTCCTTGTGGCGCCTGCCCGGCTTCCGGCGTGAGGCGGTCGAGGTGACCCAGCGCCGCGGCCCGAGCTCGCGACAACCGGCCACCGGCCTGCACGACTCGCGCTTCCTCCCGTCACATCAGGTGCGGGTCGTCGACGCCATTCCGGTCACCTGCCCGGCGCGCACCGTGCTCGACCTGTGCGGATGCGTTCATCCACTTCGGGCCGAGCGGGCGCTCGACAACGCCCTCGCCATGGAGCTGGCCACGGTGGCGGACATCGGGGCGATGCTGGCCGAGACCGGCGCCCGTGGCCGCCCGGGGACGGCGTTGCTCCGTCGCCTCATGGCTGTGCGGACCGCCGACTACGTCGCCCCCGCCAGTGAGCTCGAAGCGCTGGTCATGGCCGTGCTCGCCGCCGACGGCGTCCCACCGCCGGACCGGCAGGAGTGGGTGGGCGGCACCCGCGCACCGGCCGGTCGCGTGGACTTCGCCTTCCGGGAGGCACGGGTGGTCGTCGAGGCCGACAGCCGCCGCCATCACTCCAGCTGGCTCGACGTCCAGGCCGACCACCGTCGTGACCTGCTCCTCATCACCGCCGGTTGGCGGGTCGTACGGGTCAACTGGCATCAACTGGTCGAGGATCCCGGGCTCTTCACCGCCGCCATCCGCAGCGTCCTGCGCCGCGCCGCCGCGGCATGACCCGGACGGGACCCCGCACCACCCCCGTTCTGGCTGCAGTTGGACGTGCATACGCGCGCAACTGCAGCCAGAAGGCGGGGGGGTGGGGGTAGCGTCCGGCGGGTGAGCCAGCACACGACGGTGGAAGCCCTCGGGATTGCGGTGGCGGCCGGCGTGCCGGTGCTGCTGTGGGGGGCCCCCGGCACGGGGAAGACGTCGGCGATCACCGCCATGGCCGACGCCATGGGCTGGCCCTGTGAGACGGTGATCGCCGCTATCCGGGAGCCCTCGGACTTCGCCGGCCTGCCCATCGTGGCCGAGGGGGAGGTCCGGTTCGCGCCGCCCCGCTGGGCCCAGCGCCTGGCCGCCACCGGCCGCGGCCTGCTCTTCCTCGACGAGATCTCGACCGCCCCACCCGCGGTCCAGGCCGCCCTGCTGCGGGTCGTGCTCGAGCGGGTGGTGGGCGACCTGCCCCTGCCCCGGGACGTGGTGGTCATCGCCGCCGCCAACCCGCCCGAGCAGGCGGCCGACGGCTGGGACCTGGCCGCGCCGCTCGCCAACCGCTTCTGCCACCTGGACTGGACGGTGGAGCCGGCCGCGTTCGCCCAGGGCCTCGTCGGCGGCTTCGAGGTGCCCACCGTCCCTGTCCTGCCCCCGGCGTGGGTCGACGACATCCCCTACACGCGGGGGCTGGTCGCGTCCTTCATCAACGTCCGCCCGGGCCTGGCCTGTGAGCTGCCGACCGACGCCGCCCGCGCCGGGCGGGGATGGCCGAGCCCCCGCACGTGGGACATGGCCGCCCGTCTCTGGGCGGCCGCAGGCGCCGCCGGGGCCAGCACGGAAGCCGAGACCGCTCTCATCACCGGCGCCATCGGCGAGGGACCCGGGATCGAGCTGCTCATGTGGCACATGGAGATGGATCTCCCCGACCCGGAGGACGTCCTGGCCAACCCCGAGGGCTTCGAGGTCCCCGAGCGCCACGACCGGGCCCACGCCGTGCTGTCGTCGGTCGCCGCCGCGGTGGCCGCCCGGCCCACGCCCGAGCGGTGGCTGGCGGGGTGGAAGGTGATCGGCAAGGTGGGCGAGCACGCCCCCGACGTCGGGGCGGTGGCGGCAAGGGTGCTGGCCCAGTGCCGGCCCCCGGGCGTGGCCGCCCCGCCGGAGGTCAAGCTCTTCCTCCCCCTGCTCAAGGACGCCGGCTGGCTGGACGGCGCCCGCGGCTGAACCCGCCCGGGGCACTGCGACTGGAGTCACTGCGGCTCTCCGCCGACTAACCTCTCTGGTCCCGTGGAGCTGAATACCCACAAGGTGCTGGCGGCCCGGCTGTGGGCGGTCCGGCGGTACCCCTACCTCACCGCCGCGCTCTTCGCCTCCCCGGTGGTCGCCGCCGCGGGATTGAACCGCGCCGCGGTCGACGACTCGTGGCGGCTCTACCTGGACCCCGAGATGGTCGAGAAGACCAGCGTCGAGGTCCTCGGCGGCCTGATGGTCCACCACGCCGGCCACCTGGTGCGCGACCACGCCGGGCGGGCCAAGGACCTGGGCGTGACCGCGGCGGCACGGAAGGACTGGGCCCTGGCCGCCGACGCCGAGATCAACGACGACCTGGTCGGCACCGGCCTGCGTCTGCCCGACGACCGGGTGGTCCCCCACGAGCTCGGCTGGAAGCCCGGGCGCCTGGCCGAGGAGTACTACCACGCCCCCCACCAGGAGACCGAGAGCGAGCCCGACTGCGGCAGCGGCTCCGATGGCCGGGTACGGGACTGGGAGCTCCGCCCGGCCAAGGGGAGCGGCCTCCCTCCGGGCGAGCAGCACCTGGTGCGCTCACAGGTCGCCAACGAGGTGCTGCGCTACTGCCGGGAGGGGGTGGGCCGGCTGTCGGCCGGATGGCGCCGGTGGGCCGAGGATCTGCTGGATCCCAAGGTCGACTGGCGACGGGTCCTGGCCGCCGAGATCCGCAAAGGCCTCTCGACGGTCAGCGGCCGGGTGGACTACACCTACCGCCGCCCCTCCCGCCGGGCCTCGGCCAGCCCCGACATCGTCATGCCCGCCCTGGAGCGGCCGGTGCCCGAGGTGCTGATCCTGTGCGACACGTCGGGCAGCATGGGCGACGCCGAGCTGGCGACCGTCCTGGCCGAGGTCGACGGGCTGTTGAAGGGCGTGGGCCTGGCCCGCAACCGCGTCCGGGTGATGGCGGTGGACGCCGCCGTGCAGACGGTCCAGCAGGTCACCAGCGCCCGCCAGATCAACCTGGTGGGCGGGGGCGGCACGGACATGGGCGCCGGCCTGGCCGCCGCGGCCCGGCTCCGGCCGCGGCCGTCGGTGATCGTCGTCCTGACCGACGGGATGACTCCCTGGCCGCAGCAGGCGCCCAAGGGGATGCAGGTGGTGGTGGGCATCATCAGCTCACAGGTCGGGGGCCGGCCCTGGGCCGCGCCCGCGTGGGCCCGCGTCGTACCCATCGACGCTGCGGCCTGACGTGGCCCGGACGCCACGCTGGTACGACCCCTTTCCCGAGACCACCGCGCCCGTCGACTGCGGGGGGGAGAAGCACCGGGTCACGTGGCGTCGTGGCAAGGTCGTGCTGGAGGACCACGACCTCACCGCCGAGCGGGCCATGCTGGCCTTCGGCGGGGAGCTCTGCCCGTGCATGCGGGTACTCGAGATGTGGGTCAACCAGTTCCGCATGGCCCCCGAGCAGTTCCTCCAGCTGCGGGGCTGGCTGGGCCCGAAGAACGCGTTCTTGGCGCCCGAGGAGTTCGCCCTGGTCCGTCGGCTCGGGATGATCCTGTCCTGGGAGCGCTCCTGGCGGGCCACCTTCTACTTCCGCGACAAGCAGGGCCAGCTCCTGAGCGACGAGCTGAAGACGAGGGCCCTCCCGGCCCTGCGCGAGCACGTCAACGCGTGGAAGGTCAGGGCCGGCGCGCGGGTCGTCTCCGGCTGCCAGGTCGCGCTCGTCCCGTCCAACCAGCCCGTCACCCTGGCCGGCACCACCGACGGGGTGGCGATGAAGGTGGCGGCCCAGCTGCGTGCCACCTGGGTGGTCGACGTGTGGGCGCGCGGCATCGCCACGGTCGACGGAGCCTTCGTGATGAAGCTCGACCGGGCCCTGTCGACCGACGACCTCCGTGTTGTGGCCGGTCGTTGGGAGCCCACCGGGTCCCGGACGTGGGCGACGGTGACGGCGCCCGCCCGTTTGCGGCGCGGGCCCGGCGCCCCCGACGAGTGGCACCTCGAGTGGGAGGACGCGGGATGACCGCCGGTTCGCAGACCGAGCTGGAGGCGGAGCAGGCCGTCGTCGACCACGCCTACCGCCGCCTCGAGGACATGCGGGCCGCGGCCCGGGCCCTCGCCGCCGACGTGCTCGACCAGGGGGCCGGGGGCACCTTCGCCAACCGCATCGAGCGCGACGTGCGCATGGAGGTGACGGGTCGCCGGCTCCAGGACCTGCAGGTCGGGGAGGCGGGCCTGGTGTTCGGCCGCATCGACCTGCGCCCCGGCGGTCACCTCCACATCGGCCGCCTGGCCGTGGCCGACGAGGACAACGAGCCGCTGGTGGTCGACTGGCGGGCGCCGGCGGCCGAGCCGTTCTACCGGGCGACGGCCCGCCACGACATGGGCCTGGCCCGCCGCCGGCACCTGATCATGCGGGGCCGGCGGGTGATCGGCCTCGACGACGAGCTGCTCGGCGACCGGCCGGAGGCCACTGACGGCGACGGTGAGGATCCCGCCCCCGGCATGGTGCTGGTCGGCGAGGGTGCGCTCCTGGCCGCCCTCGACCGGTCGCGGACCGGGCGGATGGGCGACATCGTCGCCACCATCCAGCGGGAGCAGGACGAGATCATCCGGGCCCCGCTGCCCGGGGCGCTCGTGGTCCAGGGCGGTCCCGGGACGGGCAAGACCGCCGTCGCCCTCCACCGGGCCGCCTATCTCCTCTACACCCACCGCTTCCCGCTGGAGCGGGCCGGCGTGCTGCTCGTCGGGCCGAACCGCATCTTCCTGCGCTACATCGAGCAGGTCCTCCCTGCCCTCGGCGAGCACAGCGTCACCCTCGCCACCCCGGCCACGCTTGTGCCCACGCCCGTCACCGGCGCCGAATCGGCCGCCGGCGCCCGGCTGAAGGGTGACGTGCGGATGGCGGGCGTGATCGTCCGCGCCATCGCCGACCGTGGCCGCCCCCTCACCCGCGAGATGTCCGTCCTCATGAGCGGCCGCCGCCTGACCCTGTCGGCCCGGGCCTCCCAGGGGATCATCGCCCAGGCCAAGCGCCGGCCCGGTACCCACAACTCCCGCCGCCCCTTCGTCGAGCGGCTGGTCGCCCGCCACCTCCACCGCCAGTACGAGGAGGCGGCGCCCCCGGATGGCGGGGACGATGGCGAGGAGCGGGAGGACGACTGGCCCCGTTTCGAGGCCGCCGCCCGCCGGGAGCGGCCCGTCTTCGAGGCACTGGAGCGGATGTGGCCGGTGCTGACCCCCGAGCAGCTGCTCCACGACCTGTTCGGCTCTCCGGCGCTCATCCGCTCGGCCGCCGGCGCGGCCCTGAGCGCCGACGAGCAGTCCCTGCTGCACCGGCCCCGCAGCGCCCGGGTCGACGGGGTGGCCTGGACCGACTCGGACATGGCGCTCCTCGACGAGGCGTCGACCCACCTGGGCCCGGCGCCCAGAGCCGCCCATCGCCGCCGGGGCGACGACGGCCGGTCGGGCGAGCGCCTCCGGGTGCTGGCCGACCTGCCCGACCTGGATCCGCACATGCGTCGCGAGGTGCTGCGCCACCTGGAGGAGGGGGAGAGCGGCGCGCCGGACGACGAGGCGCCCGATCCCCGCACCCGCACCTACGGCCACATCCTCGCCGACGAGGCCCAGGATCTCTCCCCCATGGAGCTGCGCATGCTCGGCCGCCGCTGCCCGAGCGGGTCGATGACCATCGTGGGCGACCTGGGCCAGGCCAGCGGCCCGTGGGCCCCCCGCTCGTGGGAGGAGGTCCTGGCCCACCTCCCCGTGCGCCGGCCGCCGACGCGGGCCGAGCTGTCGGTCAACTACCGCACGCCGTCGGAGGTCATGGACGTGGCCGCCCTGGTGCTGACCGCGGCCACGCCCGAGCTGACGCCACCCACCTCGGTCCGCCGCGCCGGTGTCGAGCCGCTCTTCACCGAGGTGGAGCGGGAAGGGCTCCCCGAGGCGGTGTCCCGGGTGGCGGCGGACGAGCTGGCCGCCCTCGGCGAGGGCAAGGTGGCGGTGATCTGCCCGGCGGCCATGGCCGACGGCCTGCGGGCCGCCCTGCCCGACGTGGCCGACGGCAGCGGGGTGCTCGACGCCGCCGTCGCCCTGCTCACCGTGCGCCAGGCCAAGGGCCTGGAGTTCGACTCGGTGATCGTGGTGGAGCCGTCGGCGATCGTCGCCGAAGGCGCCGGCGCCGCCGGTCGGCGGGCCCTGTACGTGGCCATGACGCGCACGACCCGGCGCCTGCACCTGGTCCACGCCGACCCCCTCCCGCCCGAGCTCCGGCAGGACGGCCGTCAGGCCGGTGCCAGACTGGCCGGGTGACCAACCCGATCCCGGCGCCGTCCTGGGCCATCGAACCGGTCGGCCCCCTCCATGGCGAGGTCCGCATCAGCGGTTCCAAGAACGCCGTCAGCAAGCACATGGTGGCGGCCCTGCTCGCCCGGGGCCCCAGCACCATCTCCAACGCGCCCCGCCTGGGCGACGTCGACATCACCGCCGGCATGCTCCGGTCGGTCGGCGCCGGGGTGGAGATCGACGGCGCCGGGTCGGAGAGCGACGGTGGCCGGGTGGTCATCGATCCCGAGTCCCTCACCGAGAGTCGCATCCCGGTCTCCTACAGCGGCCTCAACCGCACGGCGATCCTGCTGGTCGGCCCCCTCCTGCACCGCATCGGCGAGGCGTTCGTGCCCTTCGTCGGCGGCGACCGGATCGGGCCCCGCCCGGTCGACTTCCACGTCGACGCCCTGCGCCGGTTCGGCGCCGAGGTCGAGGTCACCGAGGAGGGCCTGGAGGCCAAGGCGGTCAGGCTCCACGGCGCCCACATCCACCTGCCGTGGCCCAGCGTGGGCGCCACCGAGACGGTGCTCCTCACCGCTGCCCTGGCCGAGGGCCGGACCATCCTGGAGAACGCGGCCATCGAGCCCGAGGTGGTCGAGCTGGCCCTGTTCCTGCAGCGCATGGGGGCCAGGATCGAGCTGCAGCCCGACCGCCGATTCGTGATCGAGGGGGTCCCCCGACTGGACGGGGCCCGCCAGCGCCTCGGCGGGGACCGCATCGAGGCGTTCTCGTACCTGGTCGCCGGCCTGGCGACGGGTGGCTCCGTCCGGATCAGGGGCTGCGCCCAGGAGCGCCTGGTCACCGCCATCTCCACCCTCCAGCGCATGGGGGCCAGCTTCGACATCACCGACGACTCGATCACCGCCACCGCCGAGCGGCTGCGGCCGTGCGCGGTGCGCACCAGCCCCCA
>JALYYN010000543.1 GCA_030946525.1 Actinomycetota bacterium
CGTCGACCAGGATGACGGCCAGGTCGGCGGTGGACGCGCCGGTGACCATGTTGCGGGTGTACTGCACGTGGCCGGGGGTGTCGGCGATGATGAACTTGCGCTTGGGCGTGGCGAAGTACCGGTAGGCCACGTCGATGGTGATGCCCTGCTCGCGCTCGGCCCGCAGCCCGTCGGTGAGCAGGGCGAGGTTGGTGTAGCCGAAGCCCCGCTGGACGCTCGAGCGCTCGACCGCCTCCAGCTGGTCCTCGAGGATCTGCTTGGAGTCGTAGAGCAGGCGGCCGATGAGCGTGCTCTTGCCGTCGTCGACCGACCCGGCCGTGGCCAGGCGAAGGAGATCCATCCTAGAAATACCCTTCCTTCTTGCGGTCCTCCATGGCGGCCTCGGAGAAGCGGTCGTCGGCCCGGGTGGCGCCCCGCTCGGTGATGCGGGTGACCGCCACCTCCTCGATGATCTCGTCGAGCGTCGACGCCGAGGAGGAGATGGCGCCGGTGCACGACATGTCGCCGACCGTCCGGAACCGCACGGTGGCCTCGAACGGCTCCTCCTGGGCCATGGGGGACAGGTACGGGCTGGTGGCCAGGAGCATGCCGTCGCGCTCGAAGACCTCGCGGCGGTGGGCGAAGTAGATCGACGGCACCTCGATGTGCTCACGGGCGATGTAGTGCCAGACGTCGAGCTCGGTCCAGTTGGAGATGGGGAAGGCCCGGACGTGCTCGCCCTTGCGCACCCGGCCGTTGTACAGGCTCCACAGCTCGGGGCGCTGCTGCTTCGGGTCCCACTGGCCGAACTCGTCCCGGAACGACAGGACCCGCTCCTTGGCCCGGGCCTTGTCCTCGTCGCGGCGGGCCCCGCCGAAGGCGGCGTCGAAGCCGTGCTCGGCAATGGCGTCGAGCAGGGTGACGGTCTGCAGCCGGTTGCGCGACGCCCGCGGCCCCGTCTCCTCGACCACCCGTCCCGAGTCGATCGAGTCCTGCACCGAGGCGACGATCAGCCGCTCGCCCAGCTCCGCCACCCGCCGGTCGCGCAGCTCGAGCGCCTCGGGGAAGTTGTGGCCGGTGTCGATGTGCATGATCGGGAACGGGAAGCGGGCGGGCCGGAAGGCCTTCTCGGCCAGGCGGAGCAGGACGAGGGAGTCCTTGCCGCCGCTGAAGAGCAGGACCGGCCGCTCCAGCTCGGCGGCCACCTCGCGCATGATGAAGACGCCCTCGGCCTCGAGCTCTTCGAGGTGCGAGAGCTCGTAGGGGCGCCGGGCACCCTCGCGCCGGGCGGTGCCCGGGCTTGCCGGTGCGTCGTTCACTGGGTCATCCTCATCGACCGAAGGCCATCCTCATTGGGGCGATGATGTCGGACCACGGAGCGTTGTGCACGATGGCGGCGGCGGCGCGGGCCCGCCTCACTTGCGGTTCAGGCTGCCGTTACCGTAGATTGCGCGTCGTTTCACAAGCGGCGCGCCGGGCGCCGACCAGGCAAGAAGGGGATCCGTGGAGTTGCGGGAAAAGGTAGCCGGGGTCGCCCGTCTAGCCACCGCGCCCCCCCAGGGCGAGCTCTACAACGGGGCGGGCGAGGGAATGTCCCGGGCCTTCGAGCTGGCGCTCACCCCCGCCATCATCGGTGGCATCGGCTATCTCTTCGACCGCTGGCTGGGCATCGTGCCCGTGCTGACCATCGTGTTCTTCCTGGTGGCCATGGTGGGCCTGGTCGCCCGACTCTGGTACGCATACGACGCCCAGATGAAGATCCACGAGAGCACCGGCCCCTGGGCCGGCCCGGACCTCCAGTGACCGGTCCGATAGGCCGGTCCGGCAAGCACTCACCGAACCACGCTCCCGCAGGGAGCGTGGTTCCGGTGACCGCCCCCTTTCCCGCCGACGCACCGGCCGTGGAGCGCGAGGTCGTCGTCGACATGGTGCGCCGGGCCGCACCGGCCCTGCCGGTCGTGATCCTCGTGGCCGGGCTGGCCCGGGGAGCGGACGGCGCCTACTCCGCCGCCTTCGCCGTCGCCCTGGTGGTCGGCAACTTCCTGCTCGCCGCCGCCGTCCTGGGTTGGGCGGCGCGGATCTCACCCGTGGTCATGGCCACCGCCGCCATGGGCGGCTTCGTCGGCCGGCTGGTGGTCGTCACCGTGGCCTTCCTCCTGGTCAAGGACCAGTCCTGGGTCGACGTGGCCACCTTCGGCTTCACGTTGATCCTCACCCACCTCGGCCTGTTGATCTGGGAGACCCGTTACATCTCCGCATCGCTGGCCTTCCCGGGCGTCAAGCCCGCCCGAGCGAGGGGCTGACCATGCATTTCGCCCTTACTCGCTCGCTTCGCTCGCTCCGTGCGGGCGAGCTGATCGTGCTCCGGGCGCCGGCAAAGCCGGCACCCTCCGCCGTCTCCCTCCCGGCCGGCAGCCGGAGGCAGCCGCCGCTGGCGGCGAGGGCGGCCACCGTCGATATGGGGGGTCTGTGAGCATGCAGCTGGCTGCGCTGAAGTTCCCGCCCATCGGGGAGCTGGTCGAGTGGAAGGGGATCCTCTTCAAGGGGACGATCCTCGAGGTCAACAAGGTCGTGATCCTCATGTGGGCGGCGGCGCTGATCGTGTTCCTGCTGTTCTGGGCGGGCGGCCGCCGGGCGGCGAGGGGCGAGCTGGTCCCGGCCGGGGCGCAGAACCTGGTCGAGACGGGCATCGAGTTCGTGCGGGAAGACATCATCCTGCAGACCATGGGCCCCGAGGGCCTGAGCTGGACGCCCTTCCTGGTCACCATCTTCTTCTTCGTCTTCTTCACCAACATCTTCGAGGTCATCCCGTTCATCCAGTTCCCGGTGAACGCCCGGATGGCCCTCCCCGCCTTCATGGCCCTCATGGTGTGGGTGATCTTCAACTACGTCGGCATCAAGTCCCAGGGCTTCGGCGGCTACTTCAAGTCCATGCTGTTCCCGCCGGGCGTGCCCGGGTTCCTGCTCCCGCTGGTGGCGCTGATCGAGTTCATCTCGACCATCTTCGTGCGGCCCTTCTCCCTCGCCGTGCGGCTCTTCGCCAACATGCTCGCCGGCCACCTGCTGCTGGTGACCTTCGCCGTCCTGTCGGCCGCCCTGTTCTCCAAGAGCTTCCTGGCCGTCATCCTTCCGCTGCCCTTCGCGATGCTGATCCTGCTGACCGGCTTCGAGATCCTGGTGGCGGTCCTGCAGGCCTTCATCTTCACCATCCTCACCGCCGTCTACATCGGCGGCGCTCTGCACCCAGAGCACTGAGCATCCGGAACACTGAGACATTGACCCGAAGAGAGGACCTAGTTTGATCGACGTCCTGGCGCAAGCCACCAACGGAATCCAGGGCACCGACCTGATCAAGGCGCTCGGTAACGTCGGCGCCGGCATCGGCTACGGCGCCGCCGCCATCGGCCCCGGCATCGGCATCGGCATCGTCGTGGGCAACGCCATCACGGCCATGGCGCGCCAACCGGAGTCCGCCGGCATGGTCCGAACCACCATGTTCCTCGGCATCGCCTTCACCGAGGCCCTCGCCCTGATCGGGTTCGTGGTCTTCATCCTTCTCAAGTTCACCTAAGGGGGAACAGTTGCTAACGGCCATCCTGGCCCAGGCCGCCGCCGAAGCGCCCAAGGCCAAGAACCCCATTCTCCCCGCCGGGAACGAGATCGTCTGGGGCGCGCTGTCGTTCCTGATCCTGTTCGTGCTCATCGCCAAGGTCGGCTTCCCGGCCATCAAAAAGGGGATGGACGCCCGGGCCGACAAGATCCGCAGCAGCCTCGACGAGGCCGAGAAGACGCGGGACGAGGCCAACGGGATCCTGCAGGAGTACCAGCGCCAGCTGACCGACGCCAAGGGTGAGTCGGCACGCATCATCGAGGAGGCCCGTCAGGCCGCCGACAAGCTGCGCCAGGACCTGAAGCGCCAGGCCGAGGCCGAGGTGACCGAGATCAAGCAGCGGGCCCAGGACGACATCGCCGCCCAGGTGGAGCGGGCCATGGGCGACCTGCGGGCCCGGGTCGCCGACATGACCATCGAGCTGACGGAGAAGGTCGTGGGCCGCAACCTGGACCGCGAGACCAACCTGGCCCTCATCGAACGCTTCATCGACGAGGCCGGCAATGCTGCCTAACGGCGGCTGCGCCTGATGAGGAACTGATGGAAACCGAGCAGGTCAACAGCTACGCCACCGCCCTCTTCGAGGTGGCCCGGGCCGAGGGCGTGCTGCCCAAGGTGGAGGAGGAGCTGTTCAACCTCTCCCACGTGCTGGCCGGCAACGACGAGCTGCGTTCCACCCTCACCGACGCCGCCATCCCGGCCGAGCGCCGGGTCGCCATCGTCGAGGACCTCCTCGGTGGCCGGGCCACGCCCGTCACCACCGGACTGGTGTCCTTCGTGGTCGGCGCCGGTCGGGCCCGCGACCTGCCCGCCATCATCTCCAGCCTGGTCGAGCGGGCCGCATCCGAGCGCCGGCACGCGGTGGCCGAGGTCCGTTCCGCCGTCCCCCTCGACGCCGACCAGCAGCGCCGCCTGGCCAAGGCCCTGTCGACCAACCTGGGCAAGGAGGTGGAGGTCAAGGTCTTCGTCGACCCCTCCGTGCTCGGTGGCATCTCCGCCCGGGTGGGCGACGTCGTCATCGACGGCACCGTCCGCCACCGGCTCGATCAATTGAAGGAAACGATCAGATGACCGACGTAGCCGCCCGCGACAACTCGGGCTTCAACTTCAACCCCGACGACATCACCAACGTCCTGCGCCGGCACCTCGAGAGCTACACGCCCAGCCTCGAGCGCCAGCAGGTCGGGCACATCATCGAGGTCGGCGACGGCATCGCCCGCATCTCCGGGCTGCCCAACACCTCGGTCAACGAGCTGCTGGAGTTCGAGGGGGGCACCCTGGGCCTGGCCCTGAACCTCGACGAGGAGTCCATCGGCGCCGTCGTCCTGGGCGAGATGGGCCACATCGAGGACGGCCAGGCCGTCAGCGCCACCGGCCGCATCCTGTCCGTCCCCGTGGGCGACGGGCTCCTCGGCCGCGTCGTCGACCCCCTGGGCCAGCCCCTCGACGGCAAGGGCGCCATCAACACCACCGAGACCCGCCGCCTCGAGGTCCAGGCCCCCGGCGTGGTCGACCGCCAGCCGGTGAAGGAGCCCCTCCAGACCGGCATCAAGTCGATCGACGCCATGACCCCGGTGGGTCGGGGCCAGCGCGAGCTGATCATCGGCGACCGGCAGACCGGCAAGACGGCGATCCTCCTCGACACGATCATCAACCAGAAGGGCAAGGAGCTGATCTGCGTCTACGTGGCCATCGGTCAGAACGCCTCCTCCATCGCCCGCGTCGCGGCCACGCTGGAGGAGTACGGCGCGATGGAGTACACGATCATCGTGGCCGCCCTCGAGGAGTACGGCGCCCTGGAGTACACGGTGGTGGTCAACGCCCCAGCGGGCGCGCCCGCCCCGTTCAAGTACCTGGCCCCCTACGCCGGTTGCGCCGTCGGGCAGCACTGGATGGACAACGGCGAACACGCCCTCGTGGTCTACGACGACCTGTCCAAGCAGGCCGAGGCCTACCGCCAGATGTCGCTGCTGCTGCGCCGCCCGCCGGGTCGCGAGGCCTACCCCGGCGACGTCTTCTACCTGCACTCGCGGCTGCTCGAACGTGCCGCGCGCATGAGCGACAAGGAGGGTGGCGGCACGCTGACGGCGCTGCCAATCATCGAGACCCAGGCCAACGACGTCTCCGCGTA
>JALYYN010000029.1 GCA_030946525.1 Actinomycetota bacterium
GTGGCGTCGATGACGTCGAGCAGTTCGTTGACCGGCACCGCGGGAGGCAGGACCTCGTTCGTGCGGACATCCCGCCCGGCATAGGTGATGACCAGGGCATCTCCGGCGGCGAGCACGGCGTCGAGGAGCAGCTGTCGGTCCTCCGAGCGTCGGTCGTGGTCGCCGACATGTCGGGCTCGCCCGAGGATGTCGTCGCCGTCGGGAGCGCCTCCACGGGGAAACGCACCGTCGTCGAGGCCCACGATGCAGACCACCCGATGGGGCACCGACCGCATCGGCACCAAGGTGCACATGGTCAGATCGCCGGTGCGAAACGCAGCTCGCGTCGGCTGGCCCCGCAGGCGGTCGGCCAGCAGGTCCCGGACCTCGGCCAGGCGCAGGAGCGGGCCTTGGCCCCGCGCCCCAGCCTCGGCCAGCACATCAGCCAGCAACTCATCGAGCTGGCTGCGTTGCCAGGCATCATCGCCTCGAGTGGCCAGGAGAAGGTCTGCCGCCCCGTCGATGCCGTCGACCCAGGCGGCGATCGGCCGGGGGGAGGCCAGCTCACCCACCACGTGGCCAAGGCGGCGGACCAGCTCGGCGAAGCGTCCGGCCAGCTCGATGTCGGCGGAGTCGACGTCGTCGAGGGGCAGGGCGCCGCCGACCAACCGCTGATCGTCTTCGGACATGGTGACGCCGAGCAGAACGCGAACCAGTCCCCGGTCCCAGGTGCCGGCGTCGACGGCGCCCAGGTCATAGGGGCGGCGGTGCAGCGCGTCGAGGCCCCAGCGGATGCCGGCGGCTTCGACCCAGCCCCCGAGTCGTTCCACGTCGTCATCGTCGAGATCGAACCGCTCCCGCACCGGCGCCAAAGCGGCCAAGGCGAGCACCTGGGAGGCAGTGACCCGAGCGTCGACCAGGGCCAGCACCTCGGCCATGGCGCCGAGCACCGGGTTGGTCTGGCGCAGGGAGCGGTCAGCCAGTCGGTAGGCGATGGTCGGTAGCCCGGGCTGGGGCCCGGGACCTTCCGACGGGCCGGCCCCGAAGGCGGCGTGGATGAGCGGGGCCATCTCGTCGATGTCGGGGCACAGCACGATGAAATCGCGGGGTTCAAGCGTCGGATCGGCGGCCAACAGGTGGGTGATCGCCTCGCGCACCACCTCGGCCTGCCTGGCCCGGCCGTGGCAGGCGTGAATCTGCACCGAGCGGTCAGTGTCGCCCAGCAACGGTCGAAGCGGATCCGTCGCCGCAGGCGGGGCATCGGTGCGGATCGCCGTCTGCAGGCGATGAAGGAGGGTGGATGGCTCGATCTCCGGGAGCGGGTGGTGGCGTTCGATCGACGTCACCCCCGCCAGGCGACCGGCCAGGACAAGCTGCATCTCGCGGCTGTCGCGCCCCCAGGCCCCCAGCAGGGGGTGGCGGGTGGCTTCGACCGCTAGGGCGGGGTCAGACCGGGGGCAGGCGGCGATCGAGGTCCACGCAGCCGCCGATGGCTGGAGGGCGAGGACGTGAACATCCCGATGGACGGCGAGGGCGAGCAGGACATCGAGATAGCTGGCTGGGAGTCTCGTCAGACCGAACAGCGTGAGCCGGTGGGGCAGGTCGGCCAGCCCCGGGTCCTCGACGAGGGCTGCGCAACCTCCCACCAGCCGTTCCGGTGGGCTGGGGGCGTCAACGACGTCGCGAAGTCGCCGCCAGAGCTCGGGTTGCCAGGCCATGTCGCCGGGAAGGCCGACGCCCTCGCCGTCCTCGTCCTTGCCGGCCATCCAGGCCCTGAGCATCGCCGGGCGGTGGACGGCGTAGTGGTCGAACAGCTCGGCCATGTGGCGCACCGCAGCGAACCGACGATCCCCGTCGATGGCCAGAGGATCGGCGCCACCGAGGTGGGCGGCGAGGACCTCGAGCCAACCCTCACCCAGGCTGGTCTCGACCACATCCAGCAGAGGCCAGGCGAGGCGCTCCGGCCGCCACGGATCAGTGGTGCGATCGACCCCGGTGGCCCTGGCCAGGGCGTCGCCGACCAAGCGCCCGGGGAAGGGGAACCTCAGGTTGGCGCACACTCCATCGCCTCGCCCCGGGGACGAGCCGAGTCGGGCGGCCAGGCGATGAGAAATCCATCGCTCCACGCCTCGTGAGTGAACGGCCACCACCTCTGGTGCGAATGAGTCGTCGGGCAGCTCGAGTAGGAGCTCGGCCAGGGCGTCGACAAGCACGTCCGCCCGCTCGGCTCGGTGCAGGAGGAACATCTCCCACCATTCTTCCCACGTGGCGGGGCAGGTGAGGTCTCCGAAACTGGGACGGAGCCTGATCCCAGCCCGGTTGCGACACGGATTGGCAGAGATTGAGCCGAAGGCACCCATGCGCCTCGTTCTGGCTGCGCCGCGCAGACCGAGAGGGCCGGGAGTTCAAGACTCATGGGGCCAATATGGCGGCCAGGCTGACCTGCCGTTCGAGGGCATCCCTCCGGTGACGAGTGCCTCGGTGTTATGGGATGCACGCCGGGCCCACGCCGACCGTCCGGCATCGGCAC
>JALYYN010000036.1 GCA_030946525.1 Actinomycetota bacterium
GTCGGTGGAGGAGCGCACCGTCGAGGTGTCGGAGAAGGCCTTCCGCCAGCTCCGCCAGCTGGCCGATTCGGTCACCGAGGCCCACGAGCGCAACACCGCCATCGCCGCCGAGCTGGAGGCGACCAAGGCGTTCATGCGCAGCATGGAGGTGGCGCTGGCCGAGACCACCGAGCGCCTCGACACCCTCACCGCCTCCCAGACTGAGCCCGCGCCCGTTCCCGACCCGGTCGCCGATGGGGCCCCGGTCATGGCCCAGGCCGAGGCTGACGCCGGCCAACCGGCGCCCGAGGTCGCGGCTCCGGCCGAGTAGCCCTCGTTAGACTCGTCTCCATCGACGTCCTTTTCCTCTGCACGGGCAACATCTGCCGGTCCCCGATGGCCGAGCACATGCTGCGGAAGCGCTTCGTCGGCGCCGGGATCGACGTCGGCGTGACCTCGGCCGGGCTCCTCCAGGCGGGAAATCCGGCCCAGGCCCACGGGATCGACGTGGCCCAGTCGCTCGGTATGGACATGTCCGTCCACCGCAGCCGTTCCATGACCCGGGACGTCCTGTCCGCAGCCGACCTGATCGTCGGCCTGGCCCGCGAGCACGTCCGTGAGGCTGTGGTGCTGGATCCCGCCCTGTGGCCACGCACCTTCACGCTGAAGGAGCTGGTGCGTCGCGGTGAGGCGGCCGGGCCCCGCCGGCCGGACGAGGCGTTGGCCGACTGGCTGGCCCGCGCCGGGCAGGGCCGCCGGGTCGCCGACCTGAGCGGCTCCTCTCCCGACGATGACGTGGAGGACCCGATCGGCATGCCCCGGTCGTCGTATGAGCGCATGGCCCGCGAGCTCGACGACCTCACCGGGCGCCTGGTCGCAGTGGCCTTCGCCGGAGCGCCGATTTCCCGATGAACGACTGGCCCCGATGAACAGCTATGACGCCTTCGACGACCGCGAGCTCTTCGACATCCTGGACCGGGAGCTCGAACGCCAGAACACCACCATCCAGCTCATCGCCTCGGAGAACTTCACGTCGCGGGCGGTGATGGCGGCGCAGGGCTCGGTGCTCACCAACAAGTACTCCGAGGGCTATCCGGGCAAGCGCTACTACGGCGGCAACCAGGTGGTCGACGAGGCCGAGGAGCTGGCCCGCGAGCGCTGCAAGGCGCTGTTCGGCGCCGACCACGCCAACGTCCAGCCCCACTCGGGGGCCAACGCCAACCTGGCCACCTACCTCGCCCTCTTCAAGCCGGGCGACACCATCCTGGGCATGCGCCTCGACCAGGGCGGCCACCTCACCCACGGCTCGCCGGTCAACATCAGCGGGCAGTTCTACCGCTTCGTCTCCTACGGGGTCACCGACAGCGACGAGCGCCTCGACTACGACCAGATCCGAGACCTGGCCAAGGCCGAGCACCCCCGGGCCATCATCGCCGGCGCCACCGCTTACCCCCGCATCATCGACCCCGAGCCCCTCCGGGACATCTGCGACGAGGTCGGCGCCCTGCTCGTCTTCGACGCCGCCCACGTGGCCGGCCTCATCGCCGGCGGCGTCCACCCCAACCCGGTGGCCCTGGCCGACGTGATGACGTTCACGACCCACAAGACCCTGCGCGGCCCCCGCGCCGGCTGCATCGTCTGCAAGGACGAGCACGCCAAGGCCATCGACAAGGCGGTCTTCCCTGGCCTCCAGGGCGGCCCGCTGATGCACGCGGTGGCGGCCAAGGCGGTGGCCTTCCGGGAGGCCTCACAGCCGGCGTTCCGGGAGTACGCGTCGGCGGTCGTCTCCAACGCCCGGGCGCTGGCCAAGGCCCTGGCCGGGGAGGGGTTCCGGCTGGTGTCGGGCGGCACCGACAACCACCTCATGCTCGTCGACCTGCGGCCCTTCGACGCCGAGCTGACCGGCAAGGTGGCCCAGGACACCCTCGACCGGGCCGGCATCACCCTGAACAAGAACACGATCCCCGGCGACCCCCGGTCGCCCTTCGTCACCAGCGGCCTGCGCATCGGCACGCCGGCCGTGACGACCGCAGGCATGCGAGGGACGGAGATGGAGGAGATCGCCTCCCTGATCGGCCGGGCCCTCCGCCACCGTGACGACGACGCCGCCATCGCCGAGATCCGGGACGCAGCCAACACCCTCTGCTCGAAGTTCCGCCCGTATCCCGACTGATGCCGGCGTCCGGGGTCGGCTGAGTGCTCGCCTACGGGGTCGGCTGATGCTCGCCTACGGCATCGTGTTCGCGGTGGCGGCGGCGGTGACCTTCGCCCTCACGCCGGTGGTGACGAGGATGTCGGTGCGGTGGGGTGCGGTGGTCAAGCCCGACGAGCGCCGCATCCACGAGCACCCGACCCCCACCCTGGGCGGCATCGCCATGCTCGCGGCCCTGCTGGTGGCCCTCGGGGTGGCCTGGGCGCTGCCCGCGTTCCGGCCGGTGTTCGAGTCGTCCGAGCCATTCGGGGTGGCCATCGCCGCCATCGTGATCCTGGCCATCGGCATGCTCGACGACCTGCGGGAGGTCTCGGCGCCGGCCAAGGTCGCCGGCCAGGTGCTGGCCGCGTCGATCCTCGGCCTGGCCGGGGTGGTGATGTTCTTCTTCCGCGTCCCCTTCGCCGACTTCTACGTGCTGTCGCCCGACCTGGGTTTCCTGTTCACCGTCCTGTGGGTCATCGCCATGGCCAACGCGGTGAACCTGATCGACGGGCTCGACGGGCTGGCCGCCGGGGTGGTGGCCATCGCCGCCGGGGCGTTCTTCATCTACTCCTACCGCCTGGCCGACGTCGGCCTGCTGTCGCCCGACAACATGGCCCCCCTGGTCGTGGCCATCACCTGCGGGCTGTGCGTGGGGTTCCTGCCCCACAACTTCCATCCCGCCAAGGTGTTCATGGGCGACAGCGGCTCGCTGCTCCTCGGCCTGCTCATGGCTGCCACCACCGTGTCGGTGGGGGGGAGGACCGCCGACCAGTTCAGCGGCCAGACCTACTTCTTCTTCGCCCCCCTCGTCATCCCGTTCGTGATCCTGGGCGTGCCCTTCGTCGACACCGCCCTGGCCATCGTCCGCCGGGCCCGGCGGCGCACCTCGCTCTCCCAGGCCGACAAGGAGCACCTCCATCACCGACTCATGCGTCAGGGCCACGGCCAGCGCCGGTCGGTCATCATCCTGTGGGCGTGGACGGCCATCCTGTCCGGCGTGGTGCTCCTGCCGACCTACACCAACCAGGGCAACGCCGTCGTCCCCTTCGCGGTGGCCGCCCTGGCCGTGCTGCTGTACACGCTGTTCCATCCGGGGGTGCGCCAGACGGCCCGCCAGTTCGAGGAGGAGGACTTCTCCGCCGTCTGGCCCAAGCCCGGCGGTTCCCGGCCGCTGCCGGCCGGCGACCCCGGCCCCGACGGCCTGCGGTAGCGGGCCCCGGTGCGCATCTCGGCCAAGGTCGACTACGCGGTCCGTGCGCTGGCGGAGCTCGCCGCCGCCCCTGCGGACGGCTGCCCGGTCAAGGGCGACCGCATCGCCGCCAACCAGGGGGTCCCGGTCAACTTCCTCGAGAACATCCTGGGCGAGCTGCGCCGGGCCGGGCTGGTATCGAGCCAGCGGGGCGCCGACGGCGGCTACCGGCTGGCCGTCGACGCAGCGACGATCGCGGTGGCCGACGTCATCCGGGCCGTCGAGGGCCCCCTGGCCGACGTGCGGGGCCAGCCCCCGGAGACGTTGGCCTACCCCGGCCCCGCCCAGGCCCTGCAGGACGTCTGGATCGCCACCCGGGCCAACCTGCGGGCGGTGCTGGAGGTCGTCACCATCGCCGACATCGCCGCCGCCGCCCT
>JALYYN010000042.1 GCA_030946525.1 Actinomycetota bacterium
GCCGAGCACGGTCCCCTCGCCGCGGATGTCGAGGTCGACCTCGGCCAGCTCGAAGCCGTCGGTGCTGGCCTCGATGGCCGCCAGGCGCTGCTCGGACTCCGGGGTGGTCGCCGCGCCCAGCAGGTAGCACCACGACTGGTCCGCCCCCCGGCCCACCCGGCCCCGGAGCTGGTGGAGCTGGGCCATGCCGAAGCGGTCGGCGTCCTCGATGAGCATGACGGTGGCGTTGGGCACGTCGACACCGACCTCGATGACCGTCGTGGCCACCAGCACGTCGAGCTCGGCGGCCCGGAAGGCGGCCATGACCGCTTCCTTCTCCTTGGACGGCATCTGGCCGTGCAACAGGCCCACCCGCAGGTCGGGCCACACCTCGGCGCCCAGCCGGGCGAACTCGGCCGTCGCCGCCTTGGCCTCCACCTTCCCCGACTCCTCGACCAGCGGGCAGACCACGTAGGCCTGGCGGCCCTCGGCGACCTCGGCGGCCACCCGCCCGTAGGCCTCCGCCTCCTCGATGTCGGCCCGGGCCCAGTGGGTGACGACCGGCGACCGCCCGGGCGGCAGCTCGTCGAGGACGGTCACGTCGAGGTCGCCGTAGACGGTCATCGCCGCCGTCCGGGGGATGGGCGTGGCCGTCATGACCAGCACGTCGGGGTCGTCGCCCTTGCCCCGCAGGGCGGCCCGCTGCTCGACGCCGAAGCGGTGCTGCTCGTCGATCACGATCACGCCCAGGGCCTTGAACGCCACCTTCTCCTCGAGCAGGGCGTGGGTGCCGATGAGCAGGTCGACCGTCCCGTCGGCGAGGCCGGCCAGGATTCGGGTCCGCTCCGACGCGGTGGTGCGGTTGGTCATCAGCTCCACCCGCAGGGGCCGGTCGCCCATGAGGGTGCCCTCGTCGGGCACGGTCAACCCGTCGAGCACATCTCGCACCGACAGTCCGTGCTGCTCGGCCAGCACCTCGGTGGGGGCCATGAAGGCGCCCTGGTAGCCGCCCTGGACCGCCATGAGCAGGGCGGTGACCGCCACCAGGGTCTTGCCCGACCCGACGTCGCCCTGCAGGAGGCGGTGCATGGGGTGGACGCCGGCCAGGTCGGCGGCGATCTCGGCGATCGCCCGCTCCTGCGCCCCGGTAAGGGCGAAGGGCAGCCCGCCGTGGAACCGGCGCACCAGCTCGCCGCCCACGACGTGACGGATGCCCTTCGACTCCCGCTCGATGGCCCGCTTGCGCATGACGAGGGCCAGCTGCAGGCGAAGCAGCTCGTCGACCACCAACCGCCGCCGGGCCGCCTCCTTGGCCGCCATCGACTCCGGGTTGTGGATCTGGTGGAACGCCCACGTCCGATCCACGACGTCGAGCCGGTCCCGCCACTCCTGGGGCAGCGGATCGGCCATGCCCCGGGCCCGGCGCAGCGCCTCCTCGACGAACCCCGCCAGCTCCCAGGTGTTCAGCCCCGCCTTCGCCGACTGGGGGTAGATGGGCACGATCCTGCCCGTTCGGTCCCCGATCAGGTCGACGACGGGGTTGGTCATCTGGCGACGGCCGTTGAAAATCTCGACCTTGCCGAAGATGACGGCTTCGGTGCCCGGGGTGAGCTGCTTGGCCCGCCACGGCTGGTTGAAGAACACGCAGTGGAGGTAGCTGGAGCCGTCGAAGACGTCGACGTGGACCATCGTCTTCCGCTGCTTGGTCCGCCGGCTCTGCACCCGCTTGACGGCGCCGAGCACCATGGCCTCCTCGCCGGTCTTCAACGAGGCGATGGACGCCTGGTTCGTGCGGTCGAGGTAGCGGCGGGGGTAGTGGGTCAGCAGGTCGAGGACGGTGTGGATGCCCATGAGGGCGAGGGACTCGAGTTTCTTCTCACCGACCCCCGTGAGCCGGTCGACCGGGATCTGGGCCAGGTCGCCGAGGCGGCGGCCTTCCGTCACGTCACTCGGCGCTGAACAGATAGGCGGCGAGCGGCTGGCCCCCGTCGTGGACCTCGACCGTCACCCCCGGGCGATGCTCGGCCAGCCAGGCGCGGACGGCGCCCGTGGCCTCCCCGGTGGCGCCCTCGCCCTCGATGACGGTGACGATCTCGTGCCCGCCGTCCACCAGGCGGTCGAGGAGGGCGCACGCCGCGGTCGCCAGATCGGCCTCGGCGACGGCGATCGAGCCGTGGTCCAGCCCGAGCCAGTCGCCGTCCTTCACCGGACCGGCCGGGGTGCTGACGGCGTCCCGGACCGCCCGGGTGATCTCGCCCCATGCCACCCGCTTGGCCGCCTCGACCATGGCGGCCACGTTGACGTCGACGTCGGCGGCGGCGTCGTAGGCCAGCAGTGAGGCCAGGCCCTCGGCCACGCTCCGGGTGGCCACCACGCGAGCGGGCTTGCTGCCCAGCCCGGCCGCCTGCTCGGCGACGGGGACGACGTTCTTGTTGTCGGGCAGGACGATCACCGCGTCGGCCGCGGTGGCCTCGATGGCGGCGACGATCTGGGCGGTCGAGGGGTTCATCGACTGGCCGCCGGCCACGACCACCTGGACGCCCAGGGACCGCAGGATCTCGGTCAGGCCGGCGCCGGCGCCGACGGCCACAACCGCGGTGGTCACGTGGGTGGGGGCGGGAGCCGGCTCCACGGCGCCGTCGGTCCGGTGATGGGCTTCGTCGGCCACCTGTTGGTGGAGGTCGGTCACCCGGATCCGGCGGGGGCGGCCGCCGGTGTCGAGCGCCGCCTCCACCGCAGCGCCGATGTCGTCGGTGTGGATGTGGCAGTTCCACAGGCCCTCGCCGCCCACCACCACGATCGAGTCGCCGATGGTGTCCCAGGCGGCCTTGAACGGCTCGACCCCCTCGTCGGGCCCCTCCAGGAAGTACATGACCTCATACCGGCCTCCCTCCCCGCCGTTCTCGTCGCGCCTGTGACCCTCCAGGGGTGTGGCGCGCGACAGGAAGGACGGATCGTCCTCGGGCGCGGGCAGGGGGCGGCCGTCGGCCACGTGGAGCAGGGCGTCGAGGAGGAGGACGTAGCCGGCCCCGCCGGCGTCGACCACGCCGGCCTCGGCCAGCACGGCCAGCAGCTTGGGCGTCTCCTCCAGCGAGCGGGCGGCGGCCGCCGAGGCCGACTCCAGCACGGCGACGACGGTGTCACCCTCCGCCGCCTTCGCCGCATCACGGGCGACGGTGAGGATGGTGCCCTCGACGGGGTGCATGACGGCCAGGTCGGCGGCCACGCTGGCGGCCCGGAGGGCGGCGGCCACCCCTTCGGCGCCGGCCGGCCCCGCTCCACCCGCCAGGCCGTCGGCGAGGCCCTTCAGGATCTGCGAGAGGATCACACCGGAGTTCCCGCGGGCGCCCATGAGGGAGCCGTGGGTCACCGCCCGAGCCACGTCACCGGGCGCCGCGTCATCGAGGCCGGCCACCACCGACTCCAGGGTGAGGGCCATGTTCGTACCGGTGTCGCCGTCGGGGACGGGGTAGACGTTGAGCCTGTTCAGCCGGTCCTGATGGGCGCGCAACGCGTCCCGGTAGGCGACCATGGTCGCCCGAAGCGCCTCCGGGCCCAGGGTCTCGAGCGCCTCCACGGGCCGAATCGTAGACGGGAGCAGGGTCGACTACCCTGGTCCGCCATGGCCTCGGTCTGTCAGCTCTGTGGGAAGCACCCGTCTTTCGGCATGGCCGTGAGCCACTCGCACCGCCGCACGCGCCGGCGCTGGAACCCGAACATCCAGCGCGTCCGGGCCATCGTCGCCGGTTCGCCCAGGCGCCTGTCGGTGTGCACCTCGTGCATCAAGGCCGGCAAGGTCCAGAAGGCCGTCCGGTAGGAGCCGTCCAATGATGCAGGAACCGTGGGTTTCGGCCGACGTGACCCTGTCGGTGCCGGCGAACGACATGGCGTCCATCGCCCCGGTCAAGGGCCATTTCACCTCGGCGGGCTATGAGGTTCACGCCCCGTTGGGGTCGAGCTTCGGCATCGCCGGCCCCAAGTCGCTGTTCGAGAAGACGTTCGACCGGACGCTCGTCATCAATGACACCGAGCTGGTGACGACGGTGCGGGTCGAGGGTGCGGGCGCCGACCTCCCGATCGACAAGCTGCCCGAGGAGATCCGGGCCGTCGTGGAGTCGGTACGCTTCACCGAGCCGCCCCCGCTCGTCTTCGGATAAGCCGCTCCCCCACATTTCAGTGCGGGCGGCGCTCGAGCCCGTCGAGGTAGCCCTCCAGGGCGGTTTCGAGGTCGTCAACGCCGCTCCGGCACCGCGACGACCCGACGACGTGGCCCACGGCCACTCCCGAGCCGGTGGCGACAGGCAGCAGGATCAGCGCGTCCACCGCCCCGAACATCGCCAGCCCCCCAAGGGTGGCGACCACGCCGACCGCCGCGCCACGGCCGACCGCCACACGGTGGGCCCGCCGGAGAGGTCTGGCGTCAACGGCCAGTTTCACCATCACCACGCCGCCGTCGCTCCCGGGCTCCTCCACCACCGCGATCTCCGCGTGTTCGATCTCACGCAGGACCAGGCGACGGTGCACGCTCTTGTCGAGGGAGACCCGCACCTTGGCCCGCATGTCCTGGCGCCGGTCCCAGCTGGAATTGTTCCCGAAGTCGCGCCGTAGGTGGAACTGCTCCCGCTGCAGGAACCGGCGCAGGATGTCGTCGACGACGCGCGCCGGGCCGGGCACGCATCGGCTCACGGTGAGGGTGGTCGGCCCCAGGCCCGACCGCCGGGTCTCCCCGCGGGAATCGACGCCGAGGGCGCCGGCCCGCAGCTCGGCGACGGCCCGCCGCACCGATTGGCGGGACAACCCCGCCTCCACCGCCGCCTCCTCGAGCCGCACCAGGTCGAGGCCGGCCTGACCGGCGTGCGCCTGCCCGTCGAGCTCGGTGGCCCGGCGCAACACCAACGCGATCTGGTCCTCGTCGAGCCGGTCGCCATGCACCGCGTCCGACGGTAGCGCCGCCCCGGACCCGTCGTTCATCGCCTCGGGCCTCACCGGGCCTGCCACCCGGGGTCGACGGGGACCACGCCGGCACCCAGGGCGGGGCCGGCCTCGATGGCCCGGGCCACGAACCGCTTGGCGGCCACGCAGGCGTCCGCCGCCTCCATTCCCCGGGCCAGTTCGGCGCAGATGGCCGCCGACAGCACGCAGCCCGACCCGTGAGCGCCGTCGGCCGCCAAGCGGTGCCCTTCGAGCCACACCGCCGGCCCGCTCTGCCCGACCAGGCAGTCCGGCGACGCGTCGCCGCCCAGGTGGCCGCCCTTGACCATCACGAGGGCGGCGCCGAGGTCCACGAGCGCCCTCCCCGCCGACTCCATCCCCTGCCGGTCGGCGATCTCCGCCACCCCGGCCAGGGCGGCGGCCTCGGCCAGGTTGGGGGTCACGACCGCGGCGAGCGGCAGGAGCAGGTCGCGCACCGCCTCCACCGCGTCGGGGTCGAGCAGCCGCCCGCCGGTGGTGGCGACCATCACCGGGTCGACAACCAGTGGCCCCACACCCAGCTGGGCCAGGGTCGAGACGACGATCTCCACCACTTCCGCAGAACCGAGCATGCCCGTCTTGGCCGCGTCGGCCCCCAGGTCGGAGACGACGGACGCGATCTGGGCCCGCACGATGAGCGGCGTGAGGGTCTCGACGACCTGCACGCCGAGGGTGTTCTGGGCGGTGACCGCGGTGACGGCCACGGCCCCCCAGACCCCGTAGGCCTCGAAGGTCTTGAGGTCGGCCACCGTTCCGGCTCCGCCGCTCGAATCGACCCCGGCGATGGTCAGCGCGACCGGCCGCGTCCTCGAAGCGGTGACGCTCGATGGCGTGGAGCGCCGCCGAACGTCACCCGTTGGCGGGGAGGGCGGGTCGGGCGGGCTCATCGGTGGACCCAGCCGAGCTCGGGCAGCGCACCGTCGCGCAGGCGGCGCTCGGTGGGATCGTCGGTGCAGCGGCCGATGCGCAACGGCTTCCCCAGGCCCAGCTCGGCGAAGACCGCCTCCACCCTCGACGGGTCGGGCGTCGCGAACACCAACTCGTAGTCCTCCCCCCCACCCAGGGCGAGTGCCTCCGGCTCGTCGCTGACCCGGCTGACGCCCATGGCGACCGGAACCTTGTCGAGCACCACGCCGACGCCCGAGGCGTCGGCCAGATGGCGGAGGTCGGCGGCCAACCCGTCGGACACGTCGATCATCGCCGACGCGCCGCCGGCGCGGGCGGCGGCGCCCTCGCCCAGGCGGGCCCGGGGCCGGCGGTGGGCGAGGGAGAGGTCGGGGTCCTCGGCCCCCCGGCCGGCTCGCAACAGGGCCAGGCCGGCCGCGGACGACCCCAGTGGTCCGGTGACGAACAGGGTGTCGCCGGGCGCCGCTCCGGAACGCAGCACCGACGGAGGAGGCCCGGCCCCGGCGTCCCCGGCGACGGCGACCGCCACCACAAGCGTCGCCGCCGAGGTGATGTCGCCGCCTACGATCGGGCACCCGTAGGCCTCCGACGCGGCGATCAGGCCGTCGTAGAGCAGGTCGAAGTCGATGGCGGCAAGAGGGCCGGCGACGGTGACCAGGGCGTAGCAGGGGCGGCCACCGACGGCGGCGATGTCGCTGACGTTGGCCACCAGGGCCTTCCATCCCATGTCGTCCAGGCCGACCAGGTCGAGGTCGGCGTGGACCCCGGCCACCACCGCGTCGGCGGCGAGCAGCAGCCGCCCCGCGGGACCCGGCACCACGGCCACGTCGTCGCCCGCCCACGTCTGGTCCGGGGGCGCAACCAGGCGTTCCCGCAGGCGTTCGATGAGGGCGAACTCCGATAACGTCGTGGCCAGAAGGTATCCGCCCAGAGGTGTCCGAAACGACAGGGGGGCTCTTGCAGGGAGTCATCAAGTCCTACGACCCGGGGACCGCGGAGGGCGTGGTGATGCGGGACACCGACCGCTCCGAGTACGACCTCTCCCCTCACGCCCTGACGGGCTCGGTGTTCAGGATGCTCCGCCAGGGCCAGAGGGTCGTGTTCGACCTCGACGGCGACGGCCGGGCCACCAAGGTCCGCCTCGGCTCGGAGGTCGACATGGGAACCCCGGGGTTCCCGAACCGCCCCGACGGAAGGACTGAGTGAACGCTGCCGCTGCCCTCACCTCGACCACCGGCCCGACGGGGAACCGGGGCCTGGTCGCATGGGTGGAGGAGGTGGCGGCGCTGTGCCGGCCCGATCGGGTGGAGTGGTGCGACGGGTCGCAGGAGGAGTACGACCGACTCTGCCAACGGCTGGTCGACGGGGGCACGTTCGTCCGGCTCGATCCGGCCAAGCGGCCCAACAGCTACTGGGCCACCTCGGATCCCGCCGACGTCGCGCGCGTCGAGGACCGCACGTTCATCTGCTCGGCCAAGGAGATCGACGCCGGTCCCACCAACAACTGGCGCGACCCCGGCGGGATGAAGCAGACCCTGACGGGGCTGTTCCGGGGCTCGATGCGGGGCCGGACCATGTACGTCGTGCCCTTCAGCATGGGGCCCATCGGCTCGCACATCGCCCACATCGGCGTGGAGATCACCGACTCCGCCTACGTGGCCGTCAACATGCGGATTATGACCCGCATGGGCCAGGGGGTCCTCGACAGCCTGGGTCCGGACGGCGCCTTCGTGCCCTGCCTCCACTCCGTCGGCGCCCCGCTCGATCCCGGCCAGGACGACGTGTCGTGGCCGTGCGACGCCGAGAACAAGTACATCGTGCACTTCCCGGAGGAGCGGGCCATCTGGTCCTACGGGTCCGGCTACGGGGGCAACGCCCTCCTCGGCAAGAAGTGCTTCGCCCTGCGCATCGCCTCGTCCATGGGCCGTGACGACGGCTGGCTGGCCGAGCACATGCTCATCCTCAAGCTGACCAACCCCGGCGGCGAAATCCGCTACGTCGCCGCCGCCTTCCCGTCCGCCTGCGGCAAGACCAACCTGGCCATGCTGGTCCCCACCCTCCCCGGCTGGACGGTGGAGACGGTGGGCGACGACATCTGCTGGATGAAGTTCGGCAGCGACGGCCGGCTGTGGGCCATCAATCCCGAGGCCGGGTTCTTCGG
>JALYYN010000055.1 GCA_030946525.1 Actinomycetota bacterium
GACGCCATCACCTACCACCAGAACAACGTGTTCTCCAACAACCGCTACGTGGGCGACTGGCATTTCGCGGCCAAGGAGGCGGTCGGCAACCCCTTGACCTTCGCCCAGTGGCAGGTGGCCCCCTCCAGCCAGGACGCCGGAAGCACCATGAACGGCGGGAGGACGGATGGAGGTCACGTGAAGGCGCTCAGGTGAGCTACGGGCGTCGTGTCGCCATGTCGATGTCGGCCTCCGGGGGCGGAGCTGCAGCGGGGCCTTTTCGGCCGCGCTTCCTGTCCGACGAGGCGAGGAGGACGGAGCGTCGCCCCTCCTGAGTGGCCGCCGGCCGCAGTAGTGTGGCGGGTTGTTGGCTCCTGTCGGCGGAGGGGGGTGGTTATTGGGGCGCTTTGGTCACATTCGACGCGGCGCCGCCGGTTCCGTCATCCGCTGACCGCCCATCCGGTCGGCGTCGAGTGGAGCCCGAGCGCGCCGAGGCGGGCGAGGTTGGCTGCCGCTGCGAGGAGGTTGAAGTCGGCGTCGACCTTTGGCCGCCCTCGCACTCGTGCCCGGCGCCGCCGTGGCGGCGGCGCATGAGTTGGCGAGCTTGCGTTCGACCTTGGGCCGATTGGCGCGGTAGGTCGGTTTACCAGTCCGGCTCGGCCTGTCGCTGCCGGGCTACTGCGAGGGCCGCCTCGAACTCGTTGACGCGAATTGTGCGACCCCCGGCCGCGTCGGTGCACTCGGCGCGCAGCGGGCAGGCGATGCAGGCCTCGGCGAAGTAGGCGATGCCATCGCCGCGGGCCCGGCGTCGGATCGGGACGACAACCCCGGCCGGGCAGGAGACGGTGTCGTCGGCGAGGTCGACGCCGAAGCGGTTCTGGCGAACCTGCCGGCTGGCGCGGAGGGGCGGCTGGGTCCGGCGCCCCGAGTCGATGTGCTCGTCGTCAAGGCGCTGTTGGAACGCCCCGGTCCCAAGGCAGAATCGCCATAAACTTGGCGCCCTGGCCCCGGTCGTCGTCGGCGATGAGGTCCTCGGCGACCGTCGCGTCACCGGCGTTGCCCGCCGTGACCGTGGTGTCGGTGATGATCTCTTGTCGGGGTCGACGGCGACGTGGGCCCTTGTAGCCGTCGAAGCCCCGAGACTGGGTCTTGGGGCAAGTCGAACTTTAGACGAGGCCGGGCTGGAAGACCACGTCGGCGAAGTACAACTGGCCGCCGCTGTCGACGGACGGGAAGGTGTGGGCGCCGCTCTCGCCCTTGTAGAGGGCGTTGCCGTAGCCGACCGGGTCGCCGCCCGCCGGTGCGGTCAGATGGCCAGAGGTATGGGCGGTCTGGAGGCCGAGGTAGCCCAGGGCGAAGGAACGCAGCGTGTGGTAGCTCACGACGTAGCGCTCGGTGGTCACCACCGGCACCGGCGTGGCGAGGGCGACGTCGCGCCACCCGGACTCGCCGGCGACCGCCGTATAGGTCACCGAGGCCAGTTCCGCCCCCGTGGTCGGGCCGGTGGCCTTCCACAGCTTCAGAGTGATCGCACCGGCCATTGCGGCCGTCTGGTAGAAGCGCAGCGCGGTCACGCTGCCGGCCACGGACACGACGAACCGGGTGCCCAACGTGTACGGGATGCCGGCGTCGACCTCAGTGACCGGCTGGGAGTCCGGCCAGAGCCTCTCGGTGGTCGACAGGGGCGGAGGCGGCGGCGGGGCGCCGGCACCGCCCGACTTGAACACCACGTCGGCGAAGTAGGAGTGGCCACCGGAGGCCGACGTGGGGAAGGTGTGGGTGCTCTCCTGGCGGTAGATGGCATTGGCGTAGCCGACAGGGTCGCCGTTGGCGTTTGCCGTGAGGTCACCCACCGTTTTGGCGGTCTGGAGGGCCCCGAAGCCCAGGGCGAAGCTGTGGGGCGTGTGGTAGGTGACCACGTAGCGCTCGGTGGGGAAGACGCTCACCGGCGCGGCCAGCGCCACGTTGCGCCAACCGGACTGGCCGGCCACCGCGGTGTAGCTGGCCGAGGCGATCTCGACAGCGGTGTTGGGCCCGGTCGCCCGCCACAGCTTGAGGCCGATGGGGCCGTCCATGCCCGGGGTCTGGTCGAAGCGCAGCGCCGAGATCTGGCCGGCGGTGGCCACGGTGAAGCGGGTTCCGAGGGTGTAGGGGACGCCGCCGTCGGCCTCCGTCGCATCCTGGGTATCGGGCCAGATGCTGACCGGCGTCGCCGTCGGCGGCGGGGTCACCGCACTGCCGGTCAGCGTGCTGCCGGCGTCCTGGTTGTACGGCGCGCCGCGCCAGGTGTTCCAGTCCACCTCGTTGCCCTGGGCGAAGATGTCGAAGTCCCAATCGCCGATGTAGGTGTTGTTGCGGAAGTGGTTGTTCTGGTTGAACGTGATGGCGTTCTTGACCGTATCGCCGAGGTACGGCGACCAGGTGGGCGTGCTGCCCGACTGCGAGAAGATCGAGTTCTCGCCGCACCGGGTGCCGACGCAGTCCAGGGCCACCCTGTCGATCTTGAAGGTGTTGTTCTCGACGAGCACGTTCTGGGTGCGCCATCGGCAGTCGGACAGATAGGGCTCGCTGTTGATCGTGCCCTGCACGCAGGTCTGGGGCGTCGCCTTCCCGCCGGCGACCGGGCAGAAGCCCGCGGCTGTGTTGCCAGGGGTGTTGCAGAAGCGGTTGGCGTCCTCCCAGAGCGTGATCCCGCCGTAGTTGTTGTCGAAGTTGTTGGCGGAGACGGTCAGCGTGGCGTACTTGCCGCCGTAAACCCGGCTGTCGCCCCCGCTCTCGGACAGGTAGACCGCGGCGATCGGGAACGAGTCGTGGCGGGCGGAGAAGATGGCGCCCTCGACCAGGGCGTTGCGGATGATGTTGTTGTTGTGGATGTAGGCGTTGTAACCGGTCTCGACGACGATGGCCTCGTAGCTGTTGTCGTTGATGTAGTTGCCCTCGACCTGGAAGCCGACGGCGTTTGTGTCGCCCCAGATGGCGCGGAACGCGTTGTCGTGGACCCAGTTGTTGGTGATCC
>JALYYN010000056.1 GCA_030946525.1 Actinomycetota bacterium
ATCTAATAGTTTGTGCAAAGCAAGTAAATTATTAATGCTATTGTTTGGATAATCCGTTTTTTTTTGTTAACGGAAGATTTTGTTCAACAATGTTTGGTGATGTGCCCAATATAACTTCGCTTACCCAGGATTTTTCAGGACTTTTCTCTACCAATGTTTTTGAAATTCTTTCAGCTAAGCGGTTGGCACAGCAGCGCAAGTGGCAATTCCCAGCTAATTATTGCTTCGTTTCAGGACTGGATCTTTAAGCGTGGCTTGCCGTCTTAGCCCACATTGCAGCTATCCGGGCGGAGAAGCCTTTAAATAAAGGGTTTTCGTTTTTTTGAGTTCCGGTTTGTGTACTACAGATTTTCTTTTGGCGAACGGTTTTGCCTTTATCAGCAGGATGGACTGAATGTTTCTCAATTGCTCGCCAGGTTCGCAACATTTTCTGACACCAATGACGATCCCGGCCATGTTGGTGCCATGAGTGGTGATTATTTTTTGGGTGTTTCCTATTCTTACTATCTCCGGCCAGTGGCTGTGTATGCCATGCGCTTTTAGTTTGCGCCTTATCGTGTTTACTACCCAATAAGCCAGTAAACCCAGGTGCAGGTGTGCCATAGCGCCGACATCAGATTTGTGATAAACCGGCCGTAAATCCAGGTCGGTTTTCAGGGTGCGGAAGGAACTTTCTATCTCACGGATGGTGTTGTAAATATTCCATATCATTACCTCATCTTCCAGCAACAGGCTTGTTCTTAAAAAGTACAGTCCCAACGATGCTTCCTTTTTTGCGTACTGCTGCTCATTTTTTGACCAGCTCATAGCGATTACTTTTCTATTGTCTTTACTAAGCGTTACTTCTATGTCGTAATAATATTGTACCGATGGATAGCGCTCCCTGGCTCTGCCAATGCGCTCATGCACTTTGCTTGCTTTTTTCACGCCTCCCTTACGCTCCAGTGATTGCGCTATCTTTTGCAGCTCCATTTTAAAGCGCTCTTCAAACTGGCTGCGCATGCTGTTGGCGGTTTCATATTTGTCTTCGCTGGTTACTTCGAGGTAGTAATCGGTATTGTTATTGCCCACTACTGCCTTGAGGCGCACCTGGCGCTTGCTTTTTGTTTCCAGCAAAACCGTGAGCCTGCCACTGATGGCCTGGCAGTCTTTTAGTTTGGTGCGGCTTACGCATAGGTAATGGTATCCTTTGGCCCTTATCATCGCCAGGTTGTCTTCAGTAGCTATGCCTGCGTCCATTACCACCACAGGGTTTTGGGTATTGGTACAGCGGCTTAGCTTATCTATCATCAGTGACAGGTTTTTGCTGTCAGCCATATTGCCTTCATGTATGGCGGAGTATTTTATAAACCCGTAAATATTTACCACCAGAGCGAGTACCACCAGTTTGGCATCATTTCGCTTTTCTTTGCTTCTGCCATATTTTGCAAGCGTGCTATCACTGTATTGTCCTTCAAAATAGGTGTTGGTTAAATCGTACAGCACGATATTGTCGCTGATGTCGAAGAGTTCGTTGGTTTTGTGGGAGAGATGCTGCTCCAACTGGTCTTTCACTGTATAAAGCCGCAGCGCACTTTCATACAATTTGTCCTTGGTAATGTTCCCGTAATGGTATCCGGTAAGCTCGCTGATAGCGGAGTTTTCTTTAATCCACGAAGCGGTTTTTAACTCGGAGGCAGGATATACCGCACGGCTTACGATTTGTGTGGCGGCCAGTTGTATTTGTTCTTCGCTAAACCCCGCTGCTGAAAGTACTTTACTAATGCCCAGTTCTTCGAGCGTTTGGTGACAGATCCACTCTGAACCTATTTCACGCACATTACTGTGTCGTATGGTATCGGCATCGATCCGACGGGAGGCTGGGCTGTGCAGCGTCAAATCGAGCCGCTTTTCCCGGATGATCCTTTGCCACAATGTTTCTGTAAGTTCAATGACTGCTGTGTCAGTGGGTTCAAACAAAGATTGCTTTTGCTCATACCTGTCTGTAAGTATCCTTGCTGTCTGGTTAAGCTGCTCCGGGCTGTAATCATCATCAATAAACCCGATATTCAAAATGGTTCGGTGACAAACTCTTCCTTCCGCGTGGCGGTAGCTCTCTACCAAACGATAGTAAGCGTCCGATTGCTTTTTGAGCTTATTATATCGCAGGCTGAACTTGAAATACATTGCCTGCAAAATTCTGGTAACCTGCCATACAAACCAATACCCCCTTGTGTACTACAAAATAATTAAAGCCCTTAAGTGTGCGTTATATGATTTTGACCCGTACCCCCTACGGAATAAACAATGAAACAAATCTTAAAAAAATAAAAATTTAACAGTTAAAGACTCATTTGCTGCAATGTGGG
>JALYYN010000095.1 GCA_030946525.1 Actinomycetota bacterium
CGGCGACACGGCTGGGAGGCACCACGCCCGAGGCGACGTCGGACGCGGTCGCCAGGGAGATGAAGGTCCGGGGCCTGCCCTCGAACGTCGCCTACGCCGTGCGCGCCAACGAGCCGGCCGAGGCGTCGGCCCTCGGCGCCGCGGTGGCCCGCCTCGGCGGGACGATGGTCCTCGTCCCGAGCGGCGACGCCACCGCGGCCCGCCAGGCCGTCGACCGGCTGGGCCAGGCCGCCTCGACCGACCGGATCGTCGTGCTCCGCCAGTCGTCGGCGAAGGCGAACGCGGCGCTCATCGCCATCGAGGTCGTCGTCGGCCTGGTGGGGCTGGGGTTGCTCATCGCCGCCGCTGCTCGCCGCCGGCGCCGGTCCGCCCCGCCATCCCCGTCCACCACCTGACCGGCGGTGCGACCGGAGAGGGCCGGGGTCAGGCGTCCCGGCCGGCGATGAGCCGGGAGGCGACGGGGAGGGCAACCACCCCGTACACCGCGAGCACGGCCAGGCCCTTCCCCGGGGTCCCCCGCCACCGTGGGCCCGTAGTGCTTGGTCAGGCTGTCTGCCTGGATGATCGTGGTCCCCTTCGCGACGCTGATGCGTCTCTCTGGAAGGGAACCTACGGCGGGGGCTACCGCCGATCGTCGGGCCGGAGGACTGATCACGGGGACGTCGTGCGACGGACGGCCCGTCATCCGAGCGGCGATGGCTGGCCCCCCGGGCGCACCAGGCCGCTCTCGTAGGCGAAGGCGGCGGCTTGGACCCGGTCCCGCAAGTTCAGCTTCGGCAGCACCCGCGACACGTGGGTCTTGACCGTCGCCTCCCCCAGGATCAGGTGGTGGGCCAGCTCGGGTTTGCTCAGGCCGGCGGCGATACCGCTCCGCACCTCGCACTCGCGATCGGTGAGGGTGGCGAGCAGCGTCGTCAGTTCCGGGCGAACACGCGGGCGGACCGTGTCGCCGATGAGCCGCCGGGTCACCGACGGCGCGAGCAACGCATCACCTGCGGCCACCACCCGGGTGGCGTGGACGAGCTCCTCGGGTGAGGCGTTCTTCAGGGGAAACCCGCTGGCCCCCGCCTGCCGCGCCTCCCAGATGAGTCGTCGCGCTCGAAGGCCCCCACCACCTCCAGGTCGCTCTCAGTCCCGAGGATCATTCGGAACCCGGCCCGGACCATTTCCTGGTCATCGGAGAGAACGACCCGGATCGTCATCGGGTCCCGACGCGTTGCAGTAAGCAGGTGAAAGGGGAAACGTCGCCCGCACCCTGAAGTCGCTCCCCCGCATGCGCTCCGCGCTGAACCGCCCGCCGTGGAGGGCCACCCGCTCCCGCATGCCGATCAAGCCGTGGCCCGCGGTTGCCACCGGGTCGCCCGGGTGGTGGTCGGTGCGACCGTTGGACCGGCCCCGGCCGTCGTCGGCGATCTCCAGCTCGAGGCCGTCGGGGCGGACGTGAGGGTCACCGTGGCGATCGTCCCGACGCCGCCGTGCGTTGAGGGCGTTGGTGAGGCCTCTTGAGCGATACGAAACGCCGAGAGGTCGACACTGGCCGAGAGGGGCGCCGGCGTTCCCACTCGATCGAAGGTCACGCCGAGACCGGCCTCGTTGAGTTGCGACACCACCTCGTCCAGGCGGGACAGGCCGGGCAACCGCGGCGCCACCGCCGCGCTGCCGTCGAGGTCGGCGAGACCGGTGGCGCCGGTCTCGCTCCGCAGAAATCCCAGCAGCTGCTGGAGCTCCACCACCGGCTGCCGGCTCGACGCCTCGATCCCGGACAGCACCTCGGCTGCCTGGTCCGGGGATCGGGACATGACCCGCCGGGCCGCGCCCGCCTGCACCCCCATGACGCTGACATGGTGGGCGACGACGTCGTGGGTCTCGCGGGCGATCCGTACCGTTCGTCGAGCACCGCCTGCTCGGCGATGACGTGGTGCGCCGCCTTCACCTCCATGCTGCGCACGCCGAGCTCGGCCGATCGCAGCCGGGCGTTCCGGGCGACGTCGCCGATGGCCCACGCGACGATGAAGCAGAACAGGTTCGACCCGACCGACAGGATGCCGGCGCCCACGGCCGACGCCTTGGAGTGCCCGAGGTCGAGCTGCCGGAACAGCAGTGTCCACACCAGATCGCCGAAGAGCACCGCGATGCAGACGGCCCGCAACCAGTTCGCCACGCTCGGCCGGCAGTAGGCGCCGACGGAGTAGATGGCGACGAACGCCATCGTCGCCGTGACCGCCGCCTCCGTGATGCCGAACACCGTGTAACCGAGGACGGCCAGGGTGGCGCCGACCAGCGTCGCAGGTGCGAGGCGGCGACGGAAGACCAGGGGGAGGGTGAGCACGGCCATGAACACCACCGCAGTGGCGTAGCGGAAGTTGTGCGGGCTCACGGTGCCGATGTCGTAGTAGATGCGGTCGCTCAGGATGCCGAGCGCGAACACCGTGGCTGCGAGCAGCCCGTCCGCAGCCATGGGGTGGCGACGCGGCCGCTTCCACCCTGCCCTCGCGCCCGACGGTACCGCGCACCCGGCCGCCGCTCCGGGGAGATGGCTCCCCCCCTTGTCGGAACCGCCTCCCAGGTGCAGCTTCACGAGCAGGGGGTGGGCCTCGCTCGCCGCCAGACTGCCCGAACAACCGCTGCCCTTCGTCGTCCTCGACTACCCGGTGATCGTCGTCGCCCGGAGGCCATCGCCGTTGCGGTCGAGGTCCGCCTGGCCGACGGGCTCTCCCCTCGACATCGAGCGGGCGGCGACGTTGACGACCGAGGAGCTCCCGGCGCGAGTCCGCGACGTCCGGGCGTCGGGCACCCTCACCGACGTCGACCAGCTGCTGGCGGAGCCGGGGGGCTGAGCCGCAGCCGGCAGGATCGGCCTACGGCGCACCCGGCTCCGGGGTGGCTCGGTAGGTTGTGGCCCGATGGCCTTCCAGCACCTGCCGGCCAGCGCAGGACGACTCCGCCGGCTCGCCGAGGAGCTGAAGGAAGCCGGCCTGCCGGTCCCGGCGGACGATCCGGGGCACCGGATGATTCTGGAGGAGATCGACCTGGCCATACGGCCGCCCGTCCACGAGCGCCGTACGCCGAGCCTGGGCTCGATCCTCGAACCAAGGTCGGACCCGTCCACGTGGGAGGCCGGTACCGAGCTGGCGATCATCCACGGGCCCATCGGCGAGCAGCCGCTCACCGACGCCCGGCGCTTCGCCGACGGCCTTTCGAGCTGGTTGATCCGGCGGGTCGACGGACCGGACGAGTGGTGCGTCTTCGACCGGCCGGCCGGCTCGGAGCGGGATCTCGTCGTGCTCAGCGTGGTGCTCGACGCCACCATCGTGCAGCGCCACCCGACCGGTACGGTACGGGTGGTCGGGACCTTCGGCGTCCTGCGCTGGCGCGGGCTGACCTGGCAGCTGGAGCCGCCGCTCGCCGGGTGGATCGACGCGGTGCGAGCGGGCGGCGCGGGCCAGGACGACCCGGCTGTGCTCGCCGCGCTCCTGGAGTTCGCCGTCCACGACCTGGGGTCGCTCGGCATCGGAGCGATCCTCGTGCACCGCCCGGACGGAGACGCCGCACCCTCGGTCCAGCACCGGCTTCCGCCGCCCCCGCCCCTGCAGATCCGGCGCCCGACGAGCCTGGCGCCCCTGCGCCACGCGCTACGCCAGGTCGACGGAGCCGCCATCTTCGACGATACCGGGACCCTCCGGCAGCTCGGCGCGCAGCTGGTGCCGAGCCCGGAGTCCGCCGCCCGGATCGACGGTTACGGCGGCATGCGCCACACCTCCGGCCGCCGCTACAGCTTCGACGACCCCCAGGCGACGGTGATCGTGGTGAGCGAGGACGGTCCGGTGACCGTCCTGCGCGGCGGTGAGCTCCTCGGCACCTCCCCCAGGGCCGCCGAGCGCTGACACCGGACTGCCCCGCCTGTGGCGGCCCGGTCACGTGCGGGCGATGGCGGCCGGCACTCCGACGCCGAGGTTGCAGACTCGACCAGCTGCGCGATCACGGCGGGAGACCGGCACATCGGCTGCTCAGCCGACCGCTTCCAACCTGCCAGCATTTCGTTGCAGCCCCAACGGGATTCGAACCCGTGTCGCCACCTTGAGAGGGTGGTGTCCTCGGCCACTAGACGATGGGGCCGTGGCGGAGCAGCAGACTACTCCGGCAAGCTCGGGGGGGAGGACTCGAACCCCCAATAACAGGTCCAGAACCTGCTGTGTTGCCGATTACACCACCCCCGAAGGCAGCGACCAGACTACCTCACCCCCGGGAGCGGACCACCTTCTCGATGCTGGCCTGGCGGCGGAAGCCGACGATCCTGCCTACCGCTACCGCCACCGTCTCCCGGCCCATGTACTCCGCCTCGGTCACGCCTCGAATGGGGCTGGTGCGCGTGGGAGACGCGTGGCCGTCCAGTCCCAGCTCCGTGGCCATCGCTCGGATACGGAGCGAGTGGAAGGGGTCGGAGACCAGGAGCACCTGCGTGATGTTCCGGGCGTCGAGGAAGTTGGCGGCGGCCGCAAGGGATTGCCAGGACGACGTCCCCGACACCTCGCGGAGCACATCATGGTCGGGGATGCCCCGCTGGAGCAGGTAGTCCGCCGACGCCGAGGCCTCGGTGAAGCGGTCCCCGGGCTGGTTGCCCCCGGTGACGACGATCACCGGAGCCAGCTTGCGGCGGTAGAGCTCGACGGCATGGTCGAGGCGGGCGGCGAGCACCGGGGACGGCCTTCCGTTGTACTGGGCCGTCCCGAACACGACGATGGCCTGGGCGGGCCGGGCCTCGTCGTGGCGCGCCGCCCACCACACCTGGGCGAACGTCACGCCCAGGTAGACGGCGACG
>JALYYN010000115.1 GCA_030946525.1 Actinomycetota bacterium
TCGCCGGTACGGCAAGGGTGTTGCTGGCGCAGCGCTCGCCTACGCCATCGCCAGACTTCATCCGCTGCCGCTGCTCGACCAGCGGGCACCGGGCGACGAGAGCCGCCTGCAGATGGTCTCGACCCTCGAAACCGCCGCCGCTGTGGCCGACAGCCGTCACTCCTATCCCGCTCTCGCAGCCTGGACCCGCCTTGCCGCCGGCGACCTCCGAGACGCTGGCCCGACGCCAATGTCGACGTCGCCGCGCTCCCAGCCTACGCCCGCCGCCGCTGAGGACGGGTCCCGTCGGTCCCGTCGCCGGTGTCTAACGCTTCTTGGCAGCGGCCTTTCGGACGGTCGTGGATTTCGTAGCGGCCGCCTTCGAACTGTTGGTTGAGGCCGAGGCCTTCGTGGGCGCGGATGACTTGGACTTGGCCGCCGTAGCCTTCGACGGTGCCGCAGCCTTCTTCGCTGGGGCTCCCTTGGCGGCTGCGGGAGGCCATACCCCCCTGGCCAGCTTCGGGGCGGCCGAGGGGCTCATGACAGCGTCCTTGAAGCCCTTGAGGGGGGTGATCTTGGCCTTCTTGGATGCCTTGACCTTGACGGCGGCCCCCGTCGCCGGATTGCGGGCCATGCGGGCAGGCCTGTCCACCCTCGCGAACTTGGCGAAACCCATGATGGTGACCTGCTCGCCCTTGGCGGCCACGGCCTCGATCACTTCCGTGGTCCCTCGCAACGCCTTGTCTACGTCACGAGCGTCGAGGCCGGTATGGGCGGCGACGGCGGTCACAAGTTCCTTGCGGTTCATCCGTGCTCCTGGGTAGGCCGATAATACGCCAGTGTGGTCTCCCGCGAACGCGAGTAGGGGGATCATCCGGCGAGTCCGCTCGAGGTCGAAGCGGTAACGCCCCCGCTCCATAGTCCACTTTGAGCCGGCACCCAGGCCTTGGTCGCCCTCCCGGGGCGGCCGCTGGTGAAACCCCGGGGCTCGGACCTGTCACCCTGGAAGTCCCACCTGGTCTCAATGAGGAGCTGTATGTCCTTCGACGTCGGCGACAAGGTCGTCTACCCCCACCACGGCGCCGCTGTCATCGAGCGGCGCGAGCGCCGGGTGGTGTTTGGCACCGACCGGGAGTACCTCGTGTTGCGGGTGGCCCACGACGACCTGACCGTGAGCGTCCCGGCCGACAACACCTCCGACGTCGGCCTGCGGGAGGTGATCAACGACGAGGAGATAGTCGACGTCCTGGCCGTGCTGGCCAAGAAGGGTGCCCGCACCCCCTCCAACTGGTCGCGGCGATTCAAGAACCACACCGAGAAGCTCAAGTCGGGCGACATCTACCAGGTGGCCGAGGTGGTGCGGAACCTGTCGCTGCGCAAGGCCGACCACGGTCTGTCCGCCGGTGAGTCGACCATGCTGAGCAGGGCGCGTCGCGTGCTGGTCTCTGAGCTGAGCTTCGCCCTTGATGTGAGCGACGAGGAGGCCGCTCGTCGCCTCGATGCCGCCATGGCACCCGCCTGAGCAAACGTGCGCAAGTCGGATGCTCCTCTCGGTCCACCGGCCGGGTCAAGTGGCCCGCATGTCCCGGGCCACGCTGCCGGCGGTTCCGCCGCTCTGGCGGACCAGCGCGACGACCTCCGACTTGACCTCCGGGGGGTGAACGACTGCTGCCGGCGGGCCTTCTTGCCTGCCATTGTCTCCATTGTGGACGTCCTTCCCGGGGCTGCGCCCCTGATCGTGGATGTCCGTCAAATCGGGTCAAGCTCAATCTGGGGCCCGCTCGGCGTCGGCCAGCGTCCGGGCAGGCGGCCGGGACGATGGTCAGCGGGGTCGGTAGACGTCGGAGCGATGATCGATGCGAAGCACCTTCACGACAAGTCGGCTGTCGTCGATCTCGTACACCACCCGGTAGCGTCCGCGCCGAGCGGCCCATGCACCGGCGAGCTCCCGCTGGAGCTCATGGCCGACGCGGCGGGGGGCCTCAACAAGGGCGCCCAGCATGAACTCGACGATCGCCGCCGCCACGCCGTCGGGCAGACGGGCCAGGCCACGTTCCGCGCCCGCCGCAACGAGCAGCTCGTATGCCGCCTCCGTCACTTGTGCAGGTACTTGGCGCGCAGTTCCTCGGCGGTGACGACGCGGCCCTTCGCCGCGTCTTCCCGAGCGGCATTCATATCTCTCATCGCAGCCGGGTCCGACAGCAGATCGAGCGTGTCCTCGATCGCCTCCAGATCGGCAGTGCTCACCTGCGGAGCTCGACGAAGCCCGCGACGGCGAAGGCGGCCCCTGCATCAACGCTGGGGGGGCGTCTGGACCGTGCGGCCAGGCCCAATGGCTCGGCCGGCGGTTGAGCGGGTGCTGAACGCGCTCGCAGACCGATGATCCTTGCCGCCAGTGCCTTGGTCGTCGCCTTGTTGGTGGCCTTCGCCATCCTCCTCTTCCAAAGAGAGCGCCGCATCCGCTACCAGCTGAACAATCGATTGACGCCTCTCAGGGTCGGTCTCGTCGATTCGTCACCGCCCCGCCGGTGGCTGCCGGCAGCAATCGTGGCTGCGGCGGTCGTGGCTCCGCTGGTCGTTCTCGCGCTCACAGGCCGTTGAGGTGCTGTCCCCGCGTGCAAGCCGAAGGCCATTCGCGGGCGGTCGTCTGGCCTTGCCCTCGATCCGAGCAGTGCTTCGCGCCACCTGGACCCGAGCGTCCGGAGCGGCTCTGGATGCCGCCGACCGTCGTTATGCGCTGCCGTCCGGCCTCGTCGACCCCGTCCGGAAGCGGCACGTTAAGCGAGGGT
>JALYYN010000129.1 GCA_030946525.1 Actinomycetota bacterium
GGTCGCCCACGCCGACATCGTCGCACTGCTGATTCGTGACCATGGCGTGGGCGAGCACCCCCTCGGTCGGCGCTTCGCCTCCCAGCGCGCCCGCATGCGGGAGCTGCTGGGACCGGGCGACGATCCGGCCAGCGTGATCCGTACCACCACGGCGCTGCGGGCCTTGGAGCTGGCCGTGATCGAGTTCGCCGGTGCCCCCCCGGCCTTGTTGCGGGACACGGCGCTCAAGATGGCCGTCGCCGTCCTCGACTTCTAGCGCGCAGGCTTCTCATGTCCGTTCCTGGCCTCCAGCGAGTGCCCTCATGGCCGCGTCCAGGATGGTCACCCGGTTGGCTGCTGTGTCGGCTGGCGGGAAGCCGAAGACCGCGCTCTCCACCGCCCCCAGACAGCACGTCGCCTGCACAGGGCCAGCGGAGGGCGAGCCCGCCCGGGCCAGCAAGTCCCGCAGGCGTGCTCGAAGAGCACGGCACCGGATGGCGGCCGGAAGGGTGGCGGCAGTGAGGTCGCGCATCAGCAACGCGACCACCGAGCCGCACTCGGCCAGCGTGGCCAGGTATGCGTCGAGCAGGACCCGGCAGTTCGCCAGCTTCGAGGTGTCCGGCGGGGCCGAGACGACGGCCGCCAGGCGCTCCAGGCACGGCTCGGCCAGAGCTTCGAGCAGTTCCCCCTTGGCATGGAAGTGGTAGTACACCGACGCCTTGGTAAGGCCGAGCTCGTCGGCGACGGCCTGAAGCGCAGTGCCGCCGTAGCCACGCTCGCCGAACAGGCTCAATGCGATGTCGAGGACTCGCTGACGGGAGTCCCGCGGCGGCTGGGGCATGACTGCACGTCCCGTCGCGCCGTGGCAGGCCTCGAGCGCCGGCGCGGCAACTCGGTGCGGGGGGCGGAGGCTCCTCGGTACCCAGCGTAGACGGGACGGGCGGGAAAGGCCATGTCTGCGATCAACAGGTTTCGGTGGCCCTCGTGGCCGAAGAGGCGTACTGTCCGAATCGGACACTGACTGGCCAGCCGGTAAGGGCCGGTTCATGTCCTTGGTTGAGACGCAGCCAAAGGAGCCCCAGATGACCACCTGTCCGCCAAGACCTCCTCCACCGGTCGTGCCCGACCAGCCCTCCTTCGGTCCGGATCGGCCCCTCCTTCGTACGCTCGAGTTCGCCGACGACGGATGCGAAGGAATGGTGCCAGGTCCCCCCACCGTCGATGACTTTTTCGTCGACTGGCAGCTCGGCCTTGCCACCAGTGCTCGGCGGTGAGCCCGGACGCCCGCCGGCCGGGTTCGGATGCCGGGGATTGGCCGCCGGGGATCGCCGACGCTGGCCCCTTCACGCCGAACCTCTCCCTGGTGATCGGCCGGGGGCTCGGGACGGTGGTGGTGACGGTGGAGGGCGAGCTCAACCTCGCCGGGTGCCAGCTGCTGGAGAACGTGCTGACCGATCTCATCGAGGGCCAGGGCAATCTGACCGTGGCCGTCGACTTGGGCAAGGCCATCGTGGAGCCGGACGCGCTCATGGTGTTCATCGACGCAGCGCGCCAGGCGCGCCGACTCGGAACGAAGTTCGTCCTCCAAGAGGCGCCGACGGACACGCACGAGGCGCTGCGGTCGGGTGGTTTCGCCGACCTGGTCGAGGTCCTGCCTCGGCGAGCGTCGGGTGGATAGGCCCCGTACGGGCCGAGGCTGCCGCTCGGTACACCAGTTCGCTGGCGACCTCACCGGAGGACCGGCGGCCGGTGAGGGTAACGGCCGCCTACCCATGGAACTCCGCGGCGACGATGGTGACGGCCTCGTACGCCACAAGCGCTCGCAGGGACGTGCCGGCGACGAGATCCTCCAAGCGCCGTCACCGCGAAAAGCTCCTGCTACGCGAGGGGCTGGCGTGCCATCGACGGTGGTTCGCGGCCGGCGAAGAGCCATCCGCCGGCGGCGGCCAGCACTGGCAGGCCTACGAGGATGACGGCCAGGTTCGCGACGGGCACCCGGCCGAGCGGGCTCAGGTCGCTGCGGTACCAGACCAGCAAAGCGGCATAGGCGCCGGCGGTACCCAGGAGCGCACCCAGCAGGGCCAGCGCGCCGCTGGTGGCACCGGTGATCGTCCGCCTCGTGGTGCTGCCGGCGCCGGTGGCGGCGAGGATTTGCAGGTCACCGGCCGTCTCGCTGCGGATCAGGCCGACGGTCATGCCGAGCACGCCCAGGGCGAGCAGGAGGCCGATCGCCGTAGACCAGTTGCGCAGGGGGGCAAGTGAGGCCCGCGCCTTCGCGGTTTCGAGGTACAGGCCGACGCCGGCAGCCGCGGCCCGGGCGGTCTGGATCTGCTGGCTGGTGAGCGGCCCGCCGGCTTGGATCAACCAGGCGGCCGGTATGGCCTCCAGCCCGAGTCGCCGCATGGCGCTGGTCGTCACCAGGGTTCCCGGGGCGGAGGTGGACAGAGGAAGCTGCTTGAACGGCTGGATCTTCGGGGTGATGTCGGAGAGGTCAGGGTTCTGGGGACCGGACGCACCCGGCGCCGGTGACGGCGTCGGTCCGCCTCGAAAATCCGGCGTGAAGATCTTCAGTCCGCCCAGGTCGGTGCGGGCGGACAGCACGTCAGCGGTCGGGTCGATCGCGGATGGCGTGATGCCGTAGTGGGCGAGTAGGGCCGGTGTCGCCACGTAGAGCGGATCCATGGCCGAGATCTCGATGCCGTGCGCCTGGACTGTCACCTGGGCGAGGGACGCGATGGCGTAGCCGGCCGGGACCGTTCGGCCGCCCGGCCCCGGTTGGGGCGGCTGGATGCCTGCCTTGGGGCTGTACGCCTGATCGAGTGGCACCACTGCCCCGGCGCCGATGGAGCCGGCGAGCTCGTCCAACCGGCTGGTGACCGCTTGTAGCTGTGACGGGGTGAGTGGCGGCACCTGGCCGGCACCCGTGTCAGGGGTGGCGTACGCCATCAGCTGATCGGGAGAGAGATTGCCCGCTGCCGTGGGCGCCTCGCTCGCCGCCGCGGTGATCGCGATGGTGGCGGCGATCCCGATCGCCAGCGTCACCGACCCGAGGGCGGCGCCGGAACGGGCCTGGTAGCGGACCAGGTCGCGCAGAGCGAGCCGGACGGCGACGCCGGAGCGGCGGCCGACGGCCGCGAGGATCCGGATCGCCAGCGGGGCGAGGAACAGCAGCCCCACGGGCGTCAGCAGCGTGCCGATGATGATGAACCACGTTCGGTGGTGCTCGGTCCCGTGATCGGAGAAGAAGAGCAGGACGAGGCCGCCGGCGGTCAGCGCCGCCCCGGCGGCGGCGAAGCGGTGAGCGGGTTGCGGGCGGGACGGGCGCCCGGACAACGCGGCGACGACCGACGTCCGGGCGACGGCGCGTGCCGGCCACCACGCCGCCGCGACTGCGGTCAATGTCGCGAGGACGAGAGCGACCGCGATCGCCCACCAGGGCAGGGAGAAGCGGTCGACCCGGTGACCGGAGAGCGATTGCAGGATCGGCGCGAACGCGAACCACGCGGCAAGTCCGGCGACCCCCCCGACAAGCGCACCCGCGGCTCCGACGGCGGCGCCGTCGGCCAGCATCACGAGCCGGACGTGCTTTTCGGTGGCGCCCAACGCGGCGAGCATGCCCAGGGCCCGCTGTCGCCGCTGAGCCATGACCGTGAACCCGGCGACGGCCATGAGGCCGACGAACAGCAGTCCGAGGGTCCCGAGGGCCAGGACGAGGGCGTCCACTGCGGCCGTGCTTGGTTGGCCGCGGGACTCAATGCCCATGCCGGTCCCGCTCGGCAGCCGGAAGTTGTCCCCGGGGCTTGGGTGCCAGGTGGCGATGAAGATGGACACGGTCGTGGGGGGATCGGCCTGACCGGGCGCCACGAGCGCGAACTGGTCGAGCAGGTTGAGGGGGTTCTCGACGATCCCGACGACCTTCCGGGTCCGGCCGTTGGCTGTCCACGAGCTGCCGACCTTGAGGTCCCACGTCTTGGCCGTGCCGCTGGTGACTGCAACCTCGTCGGGGCCCGTCGGGTATCGGCCCGAATCGAGTCGCAGGGTCACGTGGTCGAACGTCCCGCCGGGCGCCTGGTCGCGGAGGTCGAGCGTGGACACCGAACCGGGCACCGGCACCTGCTGGTGGGCGACGACGTCGACCGCCCCAGCCTTGACGCGTAGGGCGGCGATGTCGGCGCTGAGCTGCGCATCGCTCCCGCGGATGTTGATGATCGTGCCGGCAGTGCCGAACGTCGGGTCGGCCTTGAGTTGCGACGCGTTGGTCGCCGTGCCCAGCCCGACGATCGTCGCCGCGACGGCCACCGCCAGCATGGCCAGGACGAGGACGTGCCGGCGCCACTCTCGGCGGAACAGACGCCACCCCCACCGGACAACGGCGCGGCGGGCCGGGGCGCCGCCGTCGCCGCGCTCCGCCACCCGGCCCGGGCGGTCGGCGACGCAAACGCTCACCGGGTCGGGCCGAGCAGGGACTCGGGGCCCACGGCGGGCGCTGTCTGGTCGACGACGCGGCCGTCGCGGAGGAACACGACCCGGTCGGCCCAGGACGCCAGCTGGGCGTCGTGGGTCACCACAACGCCGGCCACTCCCTGTTGGCACGCCTTTCGGATCAGACGGATGACCGCCTCGCCGTTGGCGGAGTCGAGCGCCCCGGAGGGCTCGTCGGCGAGCAGCAGCCGGCGGCTGCCGACGACCGCTCTGGCAATGGCGACCCGCTGGCGTTCGCCGCCGGAAAGCTCGTCCGGGAAGCTCCCCGCCCGCTCGCGCAAGCCCAGCTCCTCGAGGGCGTGGAGGCCCGACTCGCGAGCCGACTTCGCCGGCACGCCGTCGAGCTCGAGGGGCAGCGCGACGTTCTCGGCCGCGGTCAACCCGGCGAGCAGGTTGAAGTCCTGGAAGACATAGCCGATGGAGCGCCGCCGCAGCCGGGCGCGTTCGTTCCGCGACATCCCGGACACGGCCGCGCCACCGACGAGCAACTCCCCCTCCGTCAGATCCTCGAGGGTCCCGGCGATGGTCAGCAATGTGCTCTTGCCCGACCCGCTTGGTCCCATCACCGCCACCAGCTCGCCCTCGTTGACGGCGAGCGAAACGCCCTTCAGCGCATGGACTTTGCCTGGCCCGTCGCCGTACACCTTTGACACGTCACGCAGCTCCAGCATCATCACGGCCGCACCACCGCCTTTCGAGGCGCCTTCGGCAGCGGTGAGTTCGCCGGGCCTGACTGATCCAGGGACGACCGCTTGATACGGCCGTCGGCGGAGTCGAGCCACCGGACGGCCGCGTCCAGCCGGAACAGCTCGGCGTCCACCGCCAGCCCGAAACCCAGGTTGCGGTCGGCGGCGTGCTCCTTCAAACGCGTCCATTCCTGCATCAACTGCACCAGGTACTTCCGATGGCCCTGGATCACCTCATGCACGTCCACGTTCGGCACCTGTACCGCGATGAGGATCTTGATCACCAGCTCATCGCGCGGCGGAGAGGAGAGGTCAGGCGGTGTGCGCAGCCAGGCCGCCAGCTCGGTCTCGCCGTCGACAGTGATCCGGAAACCCTTCTGAGGGCCGTCCTCGACGTCCCCGTCGGACTCCACCAGCCCGTCCCGCTCGAGCCGCTGCAGGGTGGTGTACACCTGCCCGACGTTGAGAGGCCACACCTCGCCGGTACGGACCTCGAACTCCTGGCGCAGCTGGAGACCGTACTTCGGGCCCTCGCTCAGCAGTGCCAGCAGCGAATGTCGGATGCTCACGGCTGACGCCAACGCAGTTGCATACCGAGTATTCTACAGAGAGTCTGACGCAGGACGCAACCCGTATCGCCGGAGGGAGGCGCACCGTCCGGAGCAGCGTGGCTCGCATCGGGCCGAGCCGGGAGGGTTCCGAACGCCGGCTGGTCCGCTCCAAGGTCGGGCCGACGCCGCCACGCCGGCCCGACGTCACAACGAAGAGTGCCCCCGACCTGTGTGATAAAGCTCAGGGGCGTCTTGAGGCGGCAAGCGGAATCGAACCGCTGTAGGAGGGCTTTGCAGGAGAAGCCGGGCGACTGCTCGCATCCCCGCTGAGCTGGGGTGTTGTGTCGTCGTGCGGCTCACCGTGCGGTCCCACAGGCGCAGGAAACCTGGCATCGTCGCGTGGTCTTCACCGTAGGCCGCGGCGACGTTATGGGCGCCCCGTGCACCGAGTACGCGCCGAGCGGAGAGCCTGGCCAGGCCGGGTAGACCGTGACCCACGGCCGGCGTTGGGGGGCAGTGGCTGACCGCCGACCACGTGCGACGGTCAGCCGCGCGGTGCTTGGCGTCGATCTGGAGGCTCGATAGCCGGGCGGGCGACCGAGTGGGGTCATGCCCCGGCACGCATAT
>JALYYN010000133.1 GCA_030946525.1 Actinomycetota bacterium
GACGGCACCGGGCAGGTGTCGGCCTCGGTCGGCCTCGACGCCGATGCGGTCAAGGCGGTGGGCGACGTGGCCACCGCACTGCGGGTCGACGACCTCCGCCAGGCCGGGTGGAAGGTCGTCGGCCCCCGCAAGGAGGACGACGGCCTGACCTGGGTCCGGGCCACCAAGGGTTTCGCCGGCCCCGACGAGGCCGACTCCACCATGGCCCAACTGGCCGGGCCCGACGGGCCGTTCCGGGACTTCAAGCTCACCCGCACCAAGTCGCTGCTGCGCAGCAGGACGACCTTCACCGGCACCGTCGACCTCACCACCGGCCTCACCGGCCTGTCCGACCCCGACCTCACCCAGCGCCTGGGCGACGTCGACCTCGGCCTCGGCCTCGGCGGCCTCCGCCGCCGCTTCGGCGACGACCTGGCGAAGTCGGTGAAGGTCCAGGTCACCGCGGGCCTGCCCGGCAAGGTGGCGACCAACGCGCCGGCGCGCGACGGGAGCCGGGCCCTGTGGTCGCCCACCCTCGGCCAGCGCGTGGGCATGGAGGCGTCCAGCGACGCGCTGAAGATCGCCCCCGGCCTGGTGGCCGCCGCAGTGGCAGCGTTCCTGGTGCCGGCGCTGGCCGCCACCCTGGCCGTCCGGCGCCGCCGACGGCGCCGGGCCGGGTGAACCGCGGATCTGTCCCAGGCCATCGGTAAGGTCGGAGGCGATGGCCAGGACGAGGTCGACCTACCGGTGCATGGAGTGCGGGGCCGACTTCCCGCAGTGGACGGGCAGGTGCGCCGGCTGCGGTGCCTGGAACACCATGGTCGAGGAGCGCCTCCGCGAGACGGCCGGCCGCGCCGGGGCGGGGCGCATCCCGGGTGCGGCCCCCAGCGTGGCCATGCCGATCGGCGACGTCGACGGCGAGGGCTGGCAGCCCCGCCCGGTCGGCATCGGGGAGCTCGACCGTGTCCTGGGCGGCGGCCTCGTCGCCGGTTCGGTGACCCTGCTGGGCGGAGAGCCGGGCATCGGCAAGTCCACCCTGCTGCTGCAGGCCCTCGCCTCGCTGGCCAGAGGCAGCTCCGTGCGGAACGGGGATGGCAGCTCCGGCGCCCGCTGCCTCCTCGCCAGCGCGGAGGAGTCGGCCCAGCAGGTCCGCCTGCGCGCCGCCCGCCTCGGCGCTCTCGAGCCCCGGCTCTTCCTCGTGGCCGAGACCGAGCTGCCCGCCATCCTCGACCACGCCGCCGCCGTGGCCCCCGACGTGTTGGTGGTCGACTCCATCCAGACCGTCCACGACCCGGAGCTGGCCTCGGCGCCGGGCTCGGTGGCCCAGGTGCGCGAGTGCGCCCACCGGCTGGTGCGGGCGGCCAAGGACCGGGGGATCGCCGTGGTCCTGGTGGGCCACGTCACCAAGGACGGCAGCCTGGCCGGGCCGCGGGTGCTGGAGCACGTGGTCGACACCGTGCTGTCCTTCGAGGGCGAGCGCCACCATGCCCTGCGCCTGCTGCGGGCGGTCAAGCACCGCTTCGGCCCCACGAGCGAGCTGGGGCTGTTCGAGATGACCGACGACGGCCTGGTCGACGTGCCCGACCCCGGCGGGCTGTTCCTGTCCGACCGCCAGGCCCAGGCCGCCGGCTCCGTCGTGGTGCCGACCATGGAGGGCCACCGACCGCTGTTGGTCGAGCTCCAGGCCCTGGTGGCCAAGTCGCCCCTGGCCACCCCCCGGCGGTCGGCCCAGGGGCTCGACTCGGGACGGCTTGCCATGATCGCCGCCGTGCTGGAGGAGCGGGTCGGCGTGTCGCTCGTGGGGGCCGACGTCTACGCCCTCGCCGTGGGCGGCGTGCGGGTGGTGGAGCCCGCCGCCGACCTGGGCCTGGCCCTCGCCCTGGTCTCCTCGGTCACCGGCGCCGCCCTGCCCACCGACATGGTGGCCTGCGGCGAGGTGGGGTTGTGCGGCGAGCTGCGCCAGGTGGGCCAGACCGGTCGCCGGCTGGCCGAGGCGGCCCGGCTGGGGTTCCGCCGGGCAGTTGTGCCCGCATCGGCCCCTGAGCCGCCGGCGGGCATCACCGTGGTGCGCGCCGCCACCCTCGTCGAGGCGATCGCGGCGGCCGGTCTGCGCCTCGGCTCCAAGCCGGTAGGATTCCCGCGTGCCGTTCCGGCGTGACGTAGCGCTCACCGATGCGCTGACCATGGTCGCCCCCGGTCAGCCGCTCCGGGAGGGCCTCGACCGCATCCTCCAGGCCGACATGGGCGCCCTGATCGTCGTGGGCGACGGTCCCGAGGTGCTGGCCATCTGCTCGGGCGGCTTCCTGCTCGACGCCGAGTTCAGCCCCCAACGGCTCTCCGAGCTGGCCAAGATGGACGGGGCCATCATCCTCGCCCCCGACGCCAGCCGCATCGCCCGGGCCAACGTCCACCTGGTGCCCAACCCCAACGTGCCCACGTCGGAGACCGGCACCCGCCACCGCACCGCCGAGCGGGTGGCCCGTTCCATCGCCATTCCCGTCATCTCGGTCTCCGAGGACCTGTCGATCATCGCCGTCTACCACGGGCCCACCAAGCACCCGCTGGAGCTCAGCCCCCGTCTCCTGAACCGGGCCAACCAGGCTCTGCAGACCCTGGAGCGGTACAAGAACCGCCTCGACGCGGTGGCCGGCACCCTCACCGCTCTCGAGGTGGAGAACCTGGTGACCGTGCGCGACGTGGTGACGGTCCTGCAGCGCACGGAGATGGTGCGCCGCATCGCCGAGGAGATCCACGGCTACATCATCGAGGCCGGCACCGACGGCCGCCTCGTCCGCCTCCAGCTCGAGGAGCTGATGGCGGGCGTGGACGACGACCGGCGCCTGGTCATCCAGGACTACTCCCACGTCAACGAGGGGTGGAACGTGGCCGAGGCCATGGAGACCCTGGGGGAGCTCAGCACCGACGACGTGCTCGACCTGCGGACCATCACCGCCGTCCTGCGCCTGCCCACCGGCTCCTCCGAGCTCGACCACCCGCTCCAGCCCAAGGGCTACCGGCTGCTCCACCGCATCCCCCGTATGCCGGCGGCGGTGATCGACGCCATCGTCGCCCGCTTCGGCACGCTCGACAAGGTGCTTGAGGCCGACGTCCGGGATCTCGACCAGGTGGAGGGCGTCACGCCGTCGCGGGCCCGCTCCATCAAGGAGAACCTGTCGCGGGTCGCGGAGGGCAGCGGGCTCGACCGCTTCTGAGGGGCGCGCGGCGAGGGCTTGGCGTTCCTTGCCGATTCCTGGCACTCTTGAACGAGTGACGTATCCGTCTTCTCTGGGAGTTGTATGGCCTTCGACGTAGGTGACAAGGTCGTCTACCCCCACCACGGCGCCGCCGTCATCGAACGGCGTGAGCGCAAAGAGGCCTTCGGGGCCGATCGGGAGTACCTCGTCCTGCGCTTGGCCTACGGCGACCT
>JALYYN010000180.1 GCA_030946525.1 Actinomycetota bacterium
GTGACGCCACCTGGGAGCAGCTCGGCGACGTCGTCGACAAGCTCACCCAGGCCGGCTTCAACGACGTCGCCGTCACCTTGATCGACGCCGCCGATGACATCCTGGCCTTCAGCGCCTTCCCGGTGGAACACTGGCCCAAGATCCGGAGCAACAATCCACAGGAGCGGCTGAACAAGGAGATTCGTCGGCGCACCGACGTGGTCGGCATCTTCCCCAACCGGGCTGCGGTGATCCGCCTCGTCGGCGCTCTGCTGGCTGAGCAGACCGACGAGTGGGCCATCGCCAAGCGCTACATGAGCGCCGAGACCCTCAAGACCGCACGACACCAGACCACGCCCGCCACCGACCCGAGAACGGCGATCCAGGCAGCTGCCGCCGCCTGACCGGCGTCGCATCGAGCACGACCCTCCGGCGCGTCAGGAGACGACACGCCGGGCGAAGGCGCACGCCCGAACGTCAGCAGCCGCAACGAAAGAGGTGCTTCACAACCGAGCGAATTCGTGTTACCAATGGCAGCGAGTCGACCAGCAACTCCGGTCAGCTCACGGTTGACATGATGATCGTCGCAGCCGACGACTCATACACCACCGCGCGGGACTCAACCGTGCATCTCAGCCCTACGATTGTCCACCGACAATGACTGACAACCCCGGAACGCCAACGCAGGATGGCGCCATGCCGATGACGTCGAACGCCTCTATTCGGCGTCACCGAACTGGCGTCCCGTCATTTCGGCCCAGCTTGCGTCGACGCAGGTCCGTGGTGCATCCACACCGGCCCTTGGCGGCGGGTCTCCTGGCGCTTCTCGTTGCGTCGAACTGCGGATCGTCCCGCGTGAATGATCAGACTATAAGTGAGTCGGGCATCTCCCTCTTCGCCCGGACCAGCGCTGACGCGGTCCACATCGAAGCTCGCCTCGCCGAGCGCGCCTGTCTCCACCTCGTCCATGCAAACCTCACCTTTCAGGACCGAGCGCGCTCGATCGATGCCGAGGCGAAGGCATCGGAGCTGACGGGCGACCTGCAACTCGTCTCCCTGACCGGCGGCGCTCTTGTGCTCCACGTCCACAATCCGGCCATCACGACCGTCCAGTGGCGCTACGCCGCCGACAGCATTGACTCCATGTCGCCAGTCAAGGGATGGGTCGTGCTGGCGCGACCGCTTCACCGGTCGTTGCGGGAGCCCGGCGGGGCCGACCCCAGTGGGACCACCGTGCTCGGCGTGGACAAGAGGGGCACAACCGTTTCGACGGTGACTGCTCATGCCACCCCTCCGATCGTGGGTGCGGTGTCGTGTCCGTGATGTCCCCGCCCGTACGCATGCGTCTCCAGCCAACAAGGTGGCCGGGTCCTCCTGCGGCCGAGCGACGGGCCAGAGGGAATCGGCCGAAGACGGGCCTGAACCGCAACAGCGGTGAGGACGGGGTCGTGAACACAGGCGGCCGTCAGCGGCATCGCTGGCAATGGCGTTCGGGCCGCCCATAACGTTGCCGGGTCGGTGTCACGGCGCTGCAGGGGACGGGCTGCCGCCCCGACGGCTGTCGGGGTCCTATCACCGAAGGCTCAGGCCCAATTGCCGAGCCGGCAAGACCCGGTCGGCCGCGGGCGGGTTGGTTGACACAGAACGCGCTCACACGGGTTGTGGCCGGCCCACCCCCACTCCGAGCCGGCCCATCCTGGGTCGTACCTTTACCCGGCGGTCGTGGAGCCGGCGAGAGACCCGGTGTCGGCACCGGGAATGGCGGCACTGGCCGGGTCGCCGAACTGGACGATCTGGAACAGGTGCTGGACCCTCGGACCGTCATCGGGCGCGTAGAGGGGGACGAGGGTGATGTCGACCGTTCCCTGGGCCTGAAGTCCCTGGAAGTCGCCCGTCGCGTCCGTCACCGTCCAGGTGAAGCTGTAGGTGCCGTCGGCGGGGGCGAATCCGGGAAGCTCGCCGCTCACCAGATGCAGGCTCACCGAGCCCCGATCTGCGCTGATGACCATGTCGCCTGTGGCGTGGCCGGAGCGGATGAAGCCAGGGAGGCTGAATGCGCCCTGGTAGTCAGCGGCCCCGAGCGTTGGTGCGAACGCAAGTGACCCTTGGAACTCGACTCGTTTGCCCGCATCGGGGTTTGGGGTCGTGGCGGTGGCGTCCCCAACGCCGATCGAGCCGGTCACTGGGTCGGGATGGTCGGCCATCGCTGACCCCCCGGCAAGAAGAGTGCTCCCAGCGCCAGCATCACCGCGGCGACGACCCCTGCGTGCTTTCGATTCACTGCGGTTCTCCTTTCCTCAGGGCCCGACGGGGCCTCGTCGACATCTGACGATGACATCTCGGCTGCGGTTCCATTGACCGCCTGGATTCTTCCTGGGGATTGAGACCGGTGATGAACCCACCCATCCTCTGCAGGCGAGGCGGCCAAGCCGACTCACGAACGAATACCATACTAGTAGGTACAGTATCGCCCATGCCGACCACTGACCAACATGGGGATGCGCCGCGCCACGGCGCGGCCCTCCCGCACAGCCTGGAGCTGACCGCCGTCGGAGGACCGACGCTGGCCGTCCGCCTGGGAACCGTTCGCCTGCTCGTCGATCCCACCTTCGACCCGCCCGGGTCATACGAGAGCGGCGCCGGGTCGGGCCGGTTCCTCCACAAGACGGCCGGACCTGCCCTCGCGCCCGAAAAGCTGGGTCGGGTCGATGCCGTCCTGCTGTCGCACGACCAGCACGTCGACAACCTCGATGGGTCAGGCCGCGCCGTCGCGCTCGCTGCGCCGGTGGTGCTGACGACACCTGAGGCCGCGACCCGCCTCGGCCCGCCGGCGCGAGGGCTGGAGCCGTGGGAAGAGGTCGACGTCCGAGGAGCGAACGGTGCGACCGTACGGGCGACCGCCGTGCCCGCCCGCCACGGGCCTGCGGGCACCGAGCACCTGACCGGGCCGGTGACAGGCTTCGTCCTCACCGGACCCGGCCTTCCCACCGTCTACGTGAGCGGGGACAACGCGTCCATGGACGCCGTTCGTTCGGTCGCCGAGCGGTTCCCGCGTGTCGATGTCGCCGTCGTCTTCGCGGGCGGGGCGAAGTCGGCGCTGATCGGCGACGTGTTCCTCACCTTTGACAGCGCCCGCGCCGCCGAGGCCGCAGCCGTTCTCGGCGCGGAGGTCGTGGTCCCTGTCCACTTCGAGGGGTGGGCGCACTTCACCGAGGGTGCCGAGGCCCTGCGCGCCGCGTTCGCCGCCGCCACCCTGGACCGACGTCTTCATATCCTCGTGCCGGGCCGGAGGACGGTCCTGGGGTGAGCGGGGCCACGCCCGACGGGAGGAGCGAGCGATGGCCTACCGACTGACCGCCAGGTCCGAGCCGGGCTGCGGCCTGACCAGTCTCGACGCCGGCCCACGCCGGCCCTGGGCCGTGTTCGCCGTCACCTGCCTGGGTGCATTTCTCGTCTCCCTCGACCTGTCGATCATCAACATCGCCTTCCCGGCGATCCGGCGCACCTTCGCCGGAAGCTCTCAGGCGACCCTGGCCTGGACGATCACGGTCTACGCCATCACCTTCGGCGCCCTCCTCGTCCCTGCCGGGCGCTTCGCCGACCTGGGTGGCCGGCGGCGGGTGTTCTTCGGCGGATTGGCAGTGTTCGCCGCAGGGTCGGCGGCGTGCGCCCTCGCACCCAACGCCGAACTGCTCGTCGCCGGACGGGCGTTGCAGGGTACCGGTGCCGCCGCTGTTCAGCCGGCCTCGCTCGGACTGCTTCTCGCCGCCTTCCCATTGGAGCGACGCGCCCGCACGGTCGCTCTCTGGGGAGGAGTCGGCGCCCTCGCCGTCGTCGTCGGGCCGACCCTCGGCGCCCTGCTGATCGCCGGCGCCGGGTGGCGCTGGGCGTTCACCCTCAACCTCCCCCTGGCCCTTCTCGCCTGGGCGGCGGGCCGGAGGGTCCTACCCCGGACCACGGCTGGACCGGGGCGGGCGGTCCCCGACGGCGTCGGGATCGGGTTGATCGTGACCTCGCTCGCCCTTCTCGCGCTCGGCATCTCGGAGGGACCGGCGTGGGGCTGGGCGAGTGTGCCGACACTCCTCGTCCTCCTCGGAGCCCTTGTCCTTCTGCCGGTGTTCGTCCGCCGCTGCACCCACCGCCCCCACCCGGTGCTCGACGTGTCGATGTTCGGGTCCCGCTCGTTCTCGGCCGCCAACCTGGCCACGCTGTTCTATGCCGCCGGCTTCTTCGCCAGCCTCCTGTGCAACGTCGTGTTCCTGACGTCGGTCTGGAGGTACTCCATCGTCTCGGCCGGGCTGGCCATCACACCACCGGCTCTGGTGGTCGTGGTCCTCTCCGGTCCGGTCGGCCGAGCCGCGGGGTTCATCGGCTTCCGCCCCCTGCTGGTGGCGGGCGGCGTGAGCATGGCAGTCGCCCTCGCCGTGCTGGCCACCGCCATCGAGGCTCATCCCGACTACTGGGGTCGCTGGTTCCCGGCTTCGGTGTTGCTCGGCATCGGGATCGGCTTGACCTTTCCCATGCTGGCCGCCGCGTCAGTGGCCGACCTGGGCCACGACGAGCTGGCAGTGGGAAGTGCCGTCAATCAGTCGTTTCGACAGTTCGGCGCCGTCATCGGCGTCGCCTCGCTGGCCGCGCTGCTGCCGGCGGCGGCCACGCTGTCCGACTTCGACCGCACGTGGTGGTTCTGCGCCGGCTGTGCCCTGCTGTCGGGAGCGACGGCCCTGGCTGTTCCCGGCTCGGCAAGAGGGACACGCTGACTCCTGCGCATCGTCGTAGCACTGGCGAAACCGGTGCGGTGTGGGCGGTGCAGCCACGCCCAGGCGCGTCGATGGGGCTTGGCGGGCCGAGCCGATCTGGAGGCATCTGCCTCCCGACGGCGGTCGGCCTGGTACGCCTCCACCGGAGTCCAAGGGAGGTCGTCGGAGAATGCCACGATCGGAGTGTACCTACCAGTATGTTCTGTGGGCGCCGCAATTTCATGCGCTGTCGTTGTACCGGGCAGTGGGTACGCTGGAGACGGTATGAGCGCCCGGGAACGACTGATCGAAGCCACCGCCGATCAACTCTGGATCCGGGGCTACACCGGCACGAGCCCACGATCCATCCAGGTCGCCGCCGACGCCGGCCAAGGAAGCATGTACCACCACTTCCACGGCAAGGCCGACCTGGCCCGGGCCGCGATCGAACACATGGCCGACGGTCTGCTGGCCGAGGGACTCGAAATCCTCGACCGCCCGGGTGACCCCATCGACCGGATCGAAGCGTGGCTGTTCAAGCCCCGTGACCGACTGCGCGGTTGCCGCCTCGGACGGCTGGTCAGCGACCCCGACGTCGTGAACAACGAGGAGCTACTGAGCCCTATCGGCGCAGTGTTCGCCCACCTGGCCGGTCGCATCGCCGAGATTCTGCGCACTGCCCAGTCCACCGGCCGGCTTGATCCGTCGATCGATGCCGACGACCTCGCCGCCCTAGTCGTCTCGGCCGTCCAGGGCGGCTACGTCCTCGCCCGCGCCGGCCAGGATGCCGAGGTCTTCGACCGGTCCGTCCGGGGGGCCGCCGCCTTGCTCCGTCGAGCCTGCCGGACGCCTGCTTCCAAGCGTCGCCGGACTACCGAACGGGTGAACAGCAATGAACTATCGGCATAGTTCGAGGCTGCAGCGCCCGGGAGTAGACAGATAGCAAAGTGGCTTCGCTGGTAGATCGCGCCGAGGCCGAGACGATGGCCCGGCGATGGCTGGATGCTTTCAATGCGCATCGCCCGGACCTGGTCGTCGAGCACTTCCGCGACGATGTGACCGCCACCTCCCCGGTGATCGCCCGCCTGCTGCCCGATTCTGAGGGCACCCTGCGCTCCAAGTCGGCGGTGCTGTCGTTCTATCGACAGGGTCTTGCGCTGGTTCCTGAGCTTCGTTTCACCCTCGTCGAGGTCCTCTGCGGGATGGACCAGATCACCATCGTGTACCGAAACCAGACCGGCACACTGGTGGCGGAGACGCTGACTCGCGACCCGGCCGGGATGGTGAGGGCGGTGAACGTCACCTACGGCGTTGCGCCGCCGATGTGATCTACGTCGACGTGCTGGCCTGGCTACTCACCGGAGAACTCGATCTGCGGTCCGACGGCGATCCGAAGTCCTGATCTTCGCGTGCCGGATCCTTGGCTTCAGGCCCCGAGTAAGGGAGGCCTGCGAGATCCACCGGCGCGGGGCGGCCCGCCTGCTCGACGCCAACCGACGGGCTCGGGCGACGTCTAGCCGGGCCCGACGAGTAGTGCCGCTCCTGCTCGACGCACGGCAGTTGGAGGACGCCTGTGAATCGATCGGTGTTCGCACTGAGGGTCCACAGCGAGGTAGCCCATAACCACAGCTCGGCCCGGCCGAGCGGAGCGCCCCCTACCGCCGGCTCTACGGCGTCGCGATGTCGCTCGGCGAGCGTTCTCGACCAGATTGCCGACGTTGACGAGCCTCACGGCGCCGCTTCTCATCGCGTGGACCCGGCGGCCCGTCGTGGCCGGCACGTACCATCGCATCGTGTTCGCCGTTTCGTGGATGGCCTTCCCGCCACTCTTGCTCTTTGTCGTCGCGGCTGGGTTCGGCGTCTACTGCCTCGTCGATCTCGCGCGCGCTCCGTCGGTGAAGCGTTGGCCCAAGTGGGCGTGGGCGCTCGTCATCCTCCTGTCGGAAACCCCTGGGCGGGATTCTGTACTTGCTCCTCGGTCGTGGCCGTCCCCCGGGGTGACGTGATTTCACCGTCACGAGTGCACGTTGCGGACCATACTCAGGAAATGTCGGGCGACGTCCTCGGGGCGCTCGGCGATCGGCCGCAAGCAGATCTGCGCCTTCGCTTTCCCGACGCGGTCATCAAGTTTGCGAAAGAGGACGACGGGTCGTGGATGTTCAGCGTCCACGACGGACCGACGCCGTGGGGAGAGGCAAGCACCTGGTTCGAGGACGACGACGACCTGTCGCCGACGGAGGCCGAGCGGCTGCTCGCCGACATCACCTTCAACGTGGCGGACAACCTCTGGCCGGACGACGACACCGACCCGTGGCCACCGTGCCCATTGCACGGCGGCTATCCACTCAATCCCGGCATGGCCGGCGGCATTGCCGCGTGGATCTGCCTCC
>JALYYN010000193.1 GCA_030946525.1 Actinomycetota bacterium
GATTACGGGATCGGCAACCTGCGGTCGGCGCAGAAGGCGCTGGAGAGGGTGGGCGCCGAGGCGGCGCTGACCTCCGATCCGGCCGAGGTCGCCTCCGCCGCCGGCGTGGTCCTCCCCGGCGTGGGCCACTTCGCCCGCTGCATCGAAGCTCTGCGGGCTTCGGGCCTGGAGGAGCCGGCCCGCGCCGCCATCGACGCCGGCACGCCCTTCCTCGGCATCTGCATCGGCATGCAGCTCCTCTACGACGGCTCCGACGAGGCCCCGAACGCGACGGGCATGGGCGTGCTCCCCGGCCGGGTCCGGCTGCTCCCCGACGGGGTCAAGCGGCCCCAGATGCAATGGAACCGGCTCGAGCACGGGGCCACATCCATGCTGGCCGGTCTGGTCGACCCGGTGTGGATGTACTTCGTGCACTCCTACGCACCCGAGCCGTCCGCCGACGTGGTCGCCACGTGCGACTACGGCGGGCCCGTCGTGGCCGCCGTCCAGCGGGACAACCTCTGGGCCACCCAGTTCCACCCCGAGAAGTCCGGCACCGCCGGCCTCACCCTCCTGGCCAACTTCGTCGCTACCTGCTCCCCACCACCAACTGGTGACGATCTGACACGTCATGGCGTGTCGGATCGTCACCAGTTGGGATAGGCGGGCGGGGTGGACCTCTACCCGGCGATCGACCTGCGCGGCGGCCGCGTCGTGCGCCTTTACCAGGGCGACTTCGACAAGGAGACCGCCTACGGCCCCGACCCGGTGGCCGTGGCCGAGTCCTACGTCGCCGCCGGCACCCGCTGGATCCACGTAGTGGACCTCGACGCCGCCCGCACCGGGACGCCCGAGAACCGGCCGGTCATCGCCGCCATCGCCGCCGCCGTCGGCCCGATGGTGAAGGTCCAGGCCAGCGGGGGCATCCGGGACCAGGCGTCGGCCGAGGAGCTGATCGCCGCCGGCGTCGACCGGATCGTGCTGGGCACGGCCGCGGTCGAGTATCCCGAGCTGGTGCGGGAGCTGGCCGGGCACCACCAGGTGGCGGTGGCAGTCGACGCGCGGGGTGGCGAGGTGGCGGTGCGGGGGTGGACGGAAGGGTCCGGCGTCGACCTGTTCGACCTGCTGGCCCGCTTCGAGGGCAGCGGGGTGGCCGCGGTGATCGTGACCGATATCAGCCGGGACAGCACCCTGGGCGGGCCCGATCTGGAGGGGCTCGCCTCGGTGCTCGATGCCACGACCGTCGCGGTCATCGCCTCGGGCGGGGTGGGCAGCCTCGCCGACCTCGACGCGCTGGCCACCCTGGAGGCGGGCGGGCGCAGCCTGGCCGGGGCCATCGTCGGCAAGGCCCTGTACGAGGGCCGGTTCACCGTGGAGGAGGGGATCGCGGCATGCGGGCGGTGAGGGTCATTCCGTGCCTCGACGTGGACAACGGCCGGGTGGTGAAGGGCGTCAACTTCGTCGACCTGGTCGACGCCGGCGACCCCGCCGAGCTGGCCGCCCGCTACGACGCCGAGGGCGCCGACGAGCTGGTCTTCCTCGACATCACCGCCTCCTCCGACGCCCGCCACACGATGGTCGACGTGGCCCGGCGGACCGCCGAGACCGTGTTCATCCCCTTCACCGTGGGCGGCGGGGTGCGCAGCGTGGACGACGCCCGGGCCCTGCTGCGGGCGGGCGCCGACAAGGTCGGGGTCAACACCGCGGCGGTGGACCGGCCGCAGCTGGTCGCCGAGCTCTCCGCCGAGTTCGGCGCCCAGTGCGTGGTCGTCGCCATCGACGCGAAAGACCGGACGTGCGGCGGAGAGCCGCCCAGGTACACAGTGTTCACCCACGGCGGGCGCACCCCCACCGACCTCGACGTGGTCGCCTGGGCCCAGGAGTGCGAGCGCCTCGGCGCCGGCGAGATCCTGCTCACGTCCATGGACCGGGACGGCACGCGCGGTGGCTACGACCTGGCCATGACCCGCGCCGTGTGCGACGCCACCGGCATCCCCGTGATCGCCAGCGGCGGAGTGGGGACCCTGGACCACCTGGCGGAGGGCGCCCTGGCCGGCGGGGCCGACGCCGTCCTGGCCGCGTCGATCTTCCACTTCGGCAAGCACTCGATCCGCGAGGCCAAGGCGCATCTCAGAGCCCGGGGGGTGCCGACCAGGCCGGCATGAAGCTGTCGTTGACGGGGCAATTAGTGTCCGTGGTGATGGGAGAGCCTCGGGTGCTGTCGATCGTGCTCGCCGGGGGAGAGGGGAAGCGGCTTTTCCCGCTGACCGCCGACCGGGCCAAGCCCGCCGTCCCCTTCGCCGGTCACTACCGGCTGATCGACTTCGCCCTGTCGAACCTGGCCAACGCCAACTACCTGCGCATGGTGGTGCTCACCCAGTACAAGAGCCACAGCCTGGGCCTGCACCTGTCCCGCACGTGGAGGCTGTCGACCCTGCTCGACATGTACGTCACCATGGTGCCGGCCCAGATGCGGCACGGGCCCAAGTGGTTCTCGGGCTCGGCCGACGCCATCTTCCAGAACCTCAACCTCATCAACGACGACCGGCCGGACTACGTCTGCGTCTTCGGCGCCGACCACATCTACCGCATGGATCCCCGGCAGATGGTCGACGCCCACATCGCCTCGGGCGCCGGCGTGACCGTCGCCGGTATCCGGGTCCCCCGGTCGCAGGCCTCCTCGTTCGGGGTCATCGAGCCCGGGGTGGGCACCAAGATCGAGGCGTTCCTCGAGAAGCCGGACGACCCGCCGGGCATCCCCGACTCACCGGAGGAGGTCTTCGCCTCCATGGGGAACTACGTCTTCAGCACCGTGGCGCTGATCGACGCCGTCACCGAGGACGCCAGGGACGAGTCGTCGAAGAACGATCTCGGCGGCGACATCATCCCGGCGATGGTAAAGGCCGGGCAGGCCCACGTCTACGACTTCAACTCCAACGAGGTGCCGGGCGCCACCGACCGCGACCGGGCCTACTGGCGCGACGTCGGCACCCTCGACTCCTACTACGACGCCCACGCCGACCTGGTGTCGATCTATCCGGTGTTCAACCTCTACAACCGGGAATGGCCCATCTACACCTCGGTGCCGCAGATGCCTCCCGCCAAGTTCGTGCTGGAGGACGGCGGCCGGGCCGGCCGGGCGCTGAACTCCCTGGTGTGCTCGGGGGCGATCATCTCCGGCAGCGTGGTGCGGGGCTCGGTCATCTCGCCCGGGGTCTTCGTCGACTCCCACGCCCTGGTCGAGGACTCCGTGCTGATGCACGACGTGAAGGTGGGCGAGGGCGCAGTGGTGCGGCGGGCCATCCTCGACAAGCACGTGGTGGTTCCGCCGGGGGCGCGCATCGGCGTGGACCCGGTCGAGGACGCCCGGCGGTTCACCATGTCGCCGGGCGGCATCGCCGTCGTGGGCAAGGGCGGCCGGATCGGCGAGCCGTGACACGTATGCCCGCTTGAGAGTCGTGCCTGCGTGAGAGTGGCGATCCTGACGCGGGAGTACCCGCCCGAGGTCTACGGCGGCGCCGGCGTCCACGTGACCCACCTGGTCGAGGAGCTGTCCCGGCTGGTCGACGTCGACGTCCAGTGCTTCGGCAAGGTCCGTGACGACCCGCGGGCCCGCGCCTACGAGCCGTGGCCCGCCATCGCCGGGCGCCGGGCCGATCAGGCCGCGCTGGCCGCCATGTCGGTCGACCTCCTCATGGCCGCCGGCGCCCGTGGCGCCGACGTCGTCCACTCCCACACGTGGTACGCCAACCTCGGCGGCCACCTCGCCGGGCTCCTCCACGGGATCCCCCACGTGATGACCGCCCACAGCCTCGAGCCCCTTCGGCCATGGAAGGCCGAGCAGCTCGGCGGTGGCTACGAGCTGGCGAAGTTCGCCGAGCGCACGGCCATCGAGGCGGCCGACGCGGTCATCGCCGTCTCCGCCGGCATGCGGGCCGACATCCTGGCGACCTATCCCGGCGTCGACCCGGACCGGGTCGAGGTGATCCACAACGGGATCGACACCGGGGCCTGGCGACCCGACACCGACACGGCCGCGCTTGCCCGCCTGGGCATCGACCCGGACCTGCCGTCGATGGTCTTCGTGGGGCGCATCACCCGCCAGAAGGGCGTAGACCACGCCCTCGACGCCGCCGCCCTCATCGACCCCGCCGCCCAGGTGATCCTCTGCGCCGGCGCGCCGGACACCCCCGAGATCGGCGCCGAGATGCGTCGGCGGGCGGCGGCCCTCGCCGCTCGCAGGGGCCGGGTCGTCTGGATCGAGGAGATGCTGCCCCGGACCGAGCTCGTCCAGACCCTCTCCCACGCCACCGTGTTCGTCTGCCCGTCCGACTACGAACCGTTCGGCCTCACCATCCTCGAGGCCATGGCGTGCGAGCTGCCGGTCGTGGCCAGCGCGGTGGGGGGCATCCCCGAGATCGTCGTGGAGGGGGAGACCGGATTCCTGATTCCGCTCGACCCCGATCCGGCCGCCTTCGCCGTCGCCCTGGCCGCCCGCATCGACGAGCTGCTGGCCGACCGGCCCCGGGCCGCGGCCATGGGGGCGGCCGGCCGCCGGCGGGCGGTGGAGCGGTTCGGCTGGCCTGCGGTGGCGGCCCGGACCGTCCAGCTCTACGAGAGGGTCCTTGCCGGCCGGTAGCCTTGGGGGTCCGAGTACCTTGGGATCAGTGACGAAGCAGCCGATCACCATGCTGTCCGACCGGCTCCTGGTCCAGATTCCCAACGCCGAGGGCGAGCGGTCCAGCCGGGGTGGCATCCTGATCCCCGCCACCGCCCAGGTCTCCAAGCGCCTGGCGTGGGCCGAAGTGGTGGCCGCCGGCCCCCTGGTGCGCAACGTCGAGCCCGGCGACAGTGTGCTGTTCAACCCCGAGGACCGTTACGAGGTCGAGGTCCGGGGCGAGGACTACATCATCCTGCGCGAGCGCGACATCCACGCGGTGGCATCGGAGCGCATCGAAGGCGGAACCGGCCTCTACTTGTAGGCTGGGCCCATGCCCGTGGCCACTCCCATCGCCGCCGAGGGCGCCGATCTGGCCCTCGTCACCTTCAACGCCGACGGCCTCGTGCCGGCCATCGTCCAGGAGCAGGCGACCGGCGCGGTGCTGATGATGGCGTGGATGAACGAGGCCTCGCTGCGCAAGACACTGGAGACGGGCCGCACCTGGTTCTGGAGCCGGTCCCGCCAGGAGTACTGGTGCAAGGGCGAGACCTCGGGCGACCGCCAGTTCGTGCGCGAGGCCTTCTACGACTGCGACGGCGACACGCTGCTCTTCGTGGTCGAGCAGGAGGGGCGGGGCGCGTGCCACACCGGTGAGCGGTCCTGCTTCTACCGGGCATTCGGTACCGGACCCGGTGCTGCGACCCAGTAGGGCGGACTTCCACGCCCTCGCCGCCGGCCACACCGTCGTCCCCGTGTGGCGGGAGGTCGTCGCCGACCTGGAGACCCCGGTGTCGGCGTTCATGAAGCTGGTCGGGCCGGAGGGCAGCGGCTTCCTGCTGGAGTCGGTCGAGAACGGCGAGACGTGGGGCCGGTTCTCCTTCGTCGGCCGCGACCCGTCCCTCGTGTTGACGGCCCGCGACGGGACCATCTCGGTCGACGGCCGCCTGCCCGCAGGCGTCGTCACCGACCGCGGCGTGCTGGCCGCGCTGGAGGGCCTGCTCCACGTCTACCGGTCGCCGGTCCTGCCGGAGCTGCCGCCGCTGCACGGCGGGATCGTGGGCTTCCTCGGCTACGACGTGGTGCGCGAGGTCGAGCGGCTGCCCCACCCGCCCCCCGACGACCTCCGCTTCCCGGACGCGGTCCTGTCGGTGATCGGCCACCTGGCCGCCTTCGACCACTGGCGCCAGCGGGTCTGCCTCATCGAGAACGTGCCGGTCGACCCGGGCACCACCGCCGCCGAGCTGGACGACGCCTACGACCGGGCCGCCGCCCGCCTCGACGCCTCCGCCCACGACCTCGGCCGCCCGCTCGCCTACACCCCGGCGGCGCCCCCCGACCCCGCCGACCCGCTGCCCGAGGTCCGCTCCACCGTCGGCACCCGGGCCTACTGCGATGCGGTCGAGGTGGCCAAGGAGCACATCCTGGCCGGCGACGTCTTCCAGGTGGTCCTGTCCCAGCGCTTCGACCTGGATCTGGGCGCCGATCCCTTCGACGTCTACCGGGTCCTGCGCCAGGTCAACCCGAGTCCCTACATGTACTTCCTGCGCCACCCGGCGGTCACCGTCGTGGGATCGTCGCCCGAGCCCATGGTGCAGCTCCGCGACAACCGGGTCGTCTCCCGGCCCATCGCCGGCACCCGGCGCCGGGGCGCGACCCCCGAGGACGACCGCCGCCTGGCCGGCGAGCTGGTCGAGCACCCCAAGGAGGTGGCCGAGCACATCATGCTCGTCGACCTGGCCCGCAACGACGTCGGCCGTGTGGTCAGCTTCGGGTCGGAGACGGTGGACGAGCTGATGACCCTCGAGCGCTACAGCCACGTGATGCACTTGACATCGCAGGTCTCGGGCGAGCTGCGGCCGGGCAAGGGCCCCATCGACGTGCTGCGGGCCACCCTGCCGGCCGGCACCGTCTCGGGCGCGCCCAAGGTGCGGGCCATGGAGATCATCGACTCGCTGGAGCCGACCAAGCGGGGGCCGTACGCCGGCGTGGTCGGCTACCTCGACTTCTCCGGCAACCTCGACACCGCCATCGCCATCCGCACCATGCTCGTCGCAGCCGACGGCCGGGCGTCGGTGCAGGCCGGGGCGGGCATCGTGGCCGACAGCGACCCCTGGGCGGAGGACGAGGAGTGCCGCAACAAGGCGGCCGCCCTGCTGGCCGCCGTCCCCGCCGCCCGCCGGATGCGGGGCGCCAACCCGTCCGCCCAGCCCGAGCCCGAGGTGGTACAAGCCCCATGACTGCAATGACCGACATCAACGCCGACTACCACGCGTTCCGGACGTCGGCCGGGGCCGTCACCCTGCCACGCGACTTCGTCCGGGCCACCGGGCCCGACGTGGTGACCTTCCTGCAGGGCCAGCTCTCCCAGGACGTGGCCACGCTCGCCGCCGACGGCTCGACGTGGGCCCTGCTCCTGCAGCCCCAGGGCAAGGTGGTCGCCCTCCTACGGGTCCTGCGCCTCGGTGACGAGGAGTACGTGCTGGAGACCGACGCCGGATTCGGCGCCGCGGTGGTCGAGCGGCTGAACCGGTTCAAGCTCCGGGTCAAATGCGACCTCGATCCCCTGGGGTGGACGTGCCTCGCCGTACGCGGCCCCGAGGCGGCGGCGCTGGTCGCCGCCGGCGGCGGCGGCACAGCAGGGGTCCACGTGGTCGCCGCCGACTGGCCGGGCCTGCCGGGCGCCGACCTGGTGGGGGAGGCGCCGGTGGCGCCGGGCGGCGTCCGGGCGTGCTCGATGGCGGCCTACGAGGCCGTCCGGATCGAGGCCGGCATCCCGGTCATGGGCCGGGAGATCGACGAGAAGACCATCCCCGCCGAGGTCGGCGTGGTCGACCGCTCGGTCAGCTTCACCAAGGGCTGCTACACCGGGCAGGAGCTGGTGGCCCGCATCGACTCTCGCGGCGGCAACGTCCCCCGGCACCTGCGCGGGATCATCGTCTGCGACGGGGCGTCGGCGCCCGCCGGCGCCACCATCGAGGTCGACGCCAAGGCGGTCGGCGCGCTGACCAGCGTGGCGGTGTCGCCCGGCCGGGGTTCCACCGTCGCCCTGGCCCTCGTGCGCCGGGCGGTGGAAGCGCCGGCCGAGGTGATCCTGTCCTGGGACGGCGGGACGGCGCCGGCACGAGTCGAGGCGCTGCCCCTTGTCCACTGAGCGGCGCGGGCCCGCCCGCCTGCGGCAGACCGTGCTCGCGGTGCTGCTTGTCCTCGTGGCCGGCGCGTGCAGCAGCGGCAAGCCGTCGGCCGCCCCGCGCACGACAGAGTCGTCCACCGCCCCCGCCCCGACCACCACCACCCCCACCTCGTCGACCACGTCGACGACGGTCCGCACATCGAGCACCAGCACCACCCGCACGACCCTCGCCACGGTGAGCATCGGGCCCGGCGATGCGTTCCTGTCCGGCGTCGTCCAAGGGCCGGCCGGTCCGGTGGATGGGGCCACCGTCCACATCGAGCGCGTGGTCGGAGCCGGGGTGGCGACGGCCGACGTCACCACCGCCGGCGGGGGGGCGTGGCGGATGGACTCCGTCCTCGGCGGCGCCTACCGCGTCCGGGCGTTCAAGGCACCCGACCTGGGACAGTCCGAGGTCGAGGTGTTCTTTCTGGCCGCCGCCGACCGCAAGGTCGTGAACCTGCAGCTGGGCCCCACCGGCGGCGGCCCGCAGATCTTTGCCGTCGTGAACCCCAACCCACCCCGGGTCAGCCAGCCCGCAATCGTCACGGTGCAGATCGGCACGTCCCAGGTCGACGCCCAGGGACGGCCGGGGATCATTCCCCAGGTCGGAACGGTCCTCCAGCTCTCCGTGGGCGCCGGCATGACCCTGGAGTCGACCCCCCAGGTGGCCACGGACGCCACCGGTTCGGCGTCCTGGCGGGTGCGCTGCCTGATCCCGGGCCCGAGCTCGGTATCGGTCACCGTCGGCAGCAGCGGCACCGCCCCGGTCAACCTCCCCCCCTGCACTGCGGTGACCTCGACGCCGGCGGCGACCACCACCACCCTGGCGCGCTGACGTACCGGTCGCTACGGCAGGGCCCCGGGCACCGCGGCCATCTGCCAGGACCGCAAGCCGACGACCATGCGGGTGCCGCCGGCCCGGGCCGGCTCGGCCCGGACCGAGCCGCCCATGGCTTCGACCAGCTCCGAGACGATGGCGAGACCCAGGCCGCTACCCACCTGGCGGGCCGGGACCCGCGTCGAGCTCCAGAAGGGCTCGAAGACGTGAGGGCGCTCCTCGTCGCTGATCCCCGGGCCGTCGTCCTCCACCCAGATCGTGACTCGCCCGGCCCCGCCCGGCCCGGCGCCAACCGCGATGGACGAGGAGGCGAACTTCAGCGCGTTCTCGATCAGATTGGCCAGGATCTGGGCCAGCCGGTCGGGGTCGGCCGCCGCGGTCAGCCCCGGCGCCCCCCGGCTGGCCGTCACGGTCAGGGCCACGCCGGCGGCGTCGGCCGCAGGGCGGAAGCCCTCCGCCGTGTCCGACGCCACCTCGGCGACGTCGGTGCCCCTGATGTCGAGCGAGAAGCGGCGGGCGTCGAGCTTGGCCAGCTCGAGGAGGTCGCCGACCAGGCGCTCCAACCGCCTCGCCTCGGAGGTGATGACCGACGCGGCGTGGGCTGGGTCTGTCGCCCGGCCCTCGGCCAGCGCCTCGGCGAAGCCGCGGATGGAGGTGAGCGGGGTGCGCAGGTCGTGGGAGACCGACAGCAGGAACTGCCGCTCCAGCCCCCGTGAGCGCTCCAGCACCTCGGCCATGGCGTTGATCGACCGGGCCAGGTCGACCAGCTCCTCCCCGTCGCGGTCGTGCTCGGGGACGCGCGCCGTCAGGTCGCCGGACGCCAGCCGTCTGGTGGCGGCCTGGGCCTCGCGCAGGGGCCGCGTAAGCCGGCGGCCGAGATTGGCGGCCACCGCGGCGGTGGCGATGACGATGCCGGCGACGAGGACGAGGAACCAGGGACCGAGCACCCTCGGCGCGGGATCGAGGCGACGGGTGAGGACGACCACCATCAGGTTCTCGCCCCGCTGGGCCGGGGCGGCGGCGAAGGCCAGGCCGGCCAGGGTGCCGGTCACGACCTTGCCCTTCTCCAGCCGGGCCAGGCCGATGTCGGCCTGGGTCATGCCGGCCGGCAGGGTGCCCTGCGTCCGGCACGTCGGGCCGAAGCAGACGACGGAGCCGTCCTCGAGGCGCAGGGCGACCTGGACCCCGGCCAGGCCGACCCGCTGCACCGTCTCGATCCGCCGGGCCAGCCGCAGGGCCTGCAGGCCGAGCTCCCTCCGGGCCTGGGTACGGGCCTCGATGCGGGTGACGAACAGCGCACCCACCGTGACCAGCAGGAGGGCGCCGGTGACCACCGCCACCATGGTGAGGGTGAGCCGTCGGGTCACGGCCCTGTCATCCTTGCGGGCAAACCTGTCATCGCGTCGACACGTCAGCCGAGTCGGTAGCCGACGCCCCACACCGTGGCGAGGGGCAGCCCGGGGCCGAGCTTCTTGCGGAGCTGGCCGACGTGAACGTCGATGGTGCGCTCGTCGCCGAACCAGTCCGCGCCCCACACGGCGTCGAGAATCTGCTGTCGGGCCAGGGCCAGCCCGGCGTTCTCGGCCAGGTAGCGCAGGAGGTCGAACTCCCGGGTGGCGAGGGCCACCACCTGCCCGTCCCGCCGGGCTTCGCGACGCTTCAGGTCGACCTCGACATCGCCCACGAACAGCACGTCGGGGCGGGTCTCCCGGGCGGGCGCCGAGGCTCGGCGGAGGATGGCCCGGACCCTGGCGACCAGCTCCCGGGGGGCGAAGGGCTTGGTGACGTAGTCGTCGGCGCCCAGCTCCAGGCCGAGGACCCGGTCGATCTCGCCGTCCCGGGCGGTGAGCATGAGGATCGGGACGTCGCTGTCGGCCCGCAAGCGCCGGCACACCTCCAGGCCGTCCATGCCGCCAGGCAGGCCGACGTCGAGAATCACCAGCTTGGGCTGCTGGCCCCTGACCGCGTCGAGCCCGAGCGCGCCGGTCGACGCCTGCACGACCCGGAACCCGTCCTGGCGCAGGTACATCTCGACCAGGTCGGCGATGTGCCGGTCGTCCTCCACCACGACGATGGTCGTCTCGGTCATGTGTGCCGCCAATGGTCGCACGAGCCGCATGGGCCCGGGGTTCGACAGCTACGCTCCTCGCGCCATGGAGACCGTGCTGGACCGGATCGTCGCCGCCCACCGGGAGGCGGCCGCCGCCGACGGCCGGGATCTCGACGAGCTGAAGGAACAGGCCGCCGCCGCCCCGCCGCCCCGGAGGTTCCGCAAGTCCATGGGCCGCTGGGGCCTGGACGTGATCACCGAGATCAAGCGGCGCTCCCCGTCCAAGGGCGACCTGGCCCCCGACCTGGACCCGGCCGCCCTGGCCCGCGCCTACAAGGACGGCGGCGCGGTGGCCCTCTCCGTCCTCACCGACGCCGAGTTCTTCGGCGGCTCGCCCGCCGACCTGGCCGCGGCCCGGGACGCCACGGACCTCCCGGTGATGCGCAAGGACTTCACCGTCGACGACCGCGACATCTGCGACGCCCGCATCATGGGCGCCGACGCCGTGCTGCTGATCGTCGCCGCCCTCTCCGACGCCGAGCTGCGGCGGTTCCACGACCTCGCCCACGAGCTGGGCATGGCCGCCCTGGTCGAGATCCACGACGAGGCCGAGCTGGCCCGGGCCGTGCTCATCCACGTCGACCTCATCGGGGTGAACCAGCGCGACCTGCGCACCTTCGAGGTCGACCCCTCCCGGGCCGTGCGCCTGGCCCGCAAGATCCCGAGCGGGGTGATGAAGGTGGCGGAGTCCGGCATCGACAGCGCCGACGCACTGGCCCGCCTGGCCGACGCCGGCTACGACGGGGCGTTGGTGGGCGAGCATCTCGTCACCGCCGCCGACCCGGCGGAGGCCCTCCGGGAGCTGCGGAAGAACGTGAGATGAGGTGAGCCCGGCCACCGTCGACCGCTGGGTTCTGGCCCCGGAGCGGATGCCCGACGCCTGGTTCAACGTCGTGCCCCGCCTGTCGACGCCCCTGCAGCCGCCGCTGCACCCCGCCACCCGCCAGCCGGTCGGCCCCGACGACCTGGCCCCCCTGTTCCCCATGGCCCTCATCGGCCAGGAGGTCACGGCCGAGCCGTGGGTCGACGTGCCCGGTGAGGTCGTCGACATCCTGCGCACGTGGCGCCCCACGCCGCTGGTCCGGGCCCGGCGGCTGGAACAGGCCCTGGACACGCCCGCCCGGATCTACTTCAAGGACGAGTCGGTGTCGCCCGCCGGCTCGCACAAGCCGAACACCGCCGTGCCCCAGGCCTTCTACAACAAGGCGGAGGGGGTACGGCGCCTCAGCACCGAGACCGGCGCCGGCCAGTGGGGGAGCGCCCTGTCCCTGGCCTGCGCCCTGTTCGACATCGAGTGCAAGGTCTACATGGTGCGCTCGTCGTTCGACCAGAAGCCCTACCGGCGGGTGATGATCGAGACGTGGGGCGGCCAGGTGAAGCCATCGCCGGTCGACGACCCCGCCCATCCCGGCTCCCTCGGCGCCGCCATCACGGACGCGGTCTGCGACGCCGCCGGCCGGGACGACACCCACTACGCCCTGGGCTCGGTGCTCAACCACGTCCTGCTGCACCAGACGGTGATCGGCCTGGAGGCCAGGGAGCAGCTGGCCGCGGCCGGCGAGGACCTGCCCGACGTGGTCATCGGCAGCTGTGGCGGCGGCTCCAACCTCGCCGGGATCGCCCTGCCGTTCGTCCCCGACGCCGGCGTGCGGCTGATGGCGGTCGAGCCCTCGTCGTGCCCGACGCTGACCTCGGGCCGCTTCGAATACGACTTCGGCGACACCGCCGGCGTGACGCCGCTGCTGGCCATGTACACCCTCGGCCACGACTTCGTGCCGCCGACCATCCACGCCGGCGGGCTCCGCTACCACGGCGACGCGCCCATCATCTCGAACCTGGTCCGGTCCGGGCGAATGGAGGCGGTGGCCTACCCGCAGGGCACGGTGTTCGAGGCCGCCCTCCAGTTCGCCCGCACCCAGGGCTCGATCCCGGCGCCGGAGACGGCGCACGCCATCCGGGCCGCGGTCGACGAGGCCCTGCTGGCCAGGGAGGAGGGCGCCGAGAGGGTGATCCTCTTCTCCTACTCCGGCCACGGCCTGCTCGACCTGGCCGCCTACGACGACTTCCTGCACGACCGCCTCGACGGCTGACGCGGCGCGAACCGGTACCGTCGGGAGGTGTTCGTCAAGATCTGCGGCACGACCAGCGAGGCCGACGCCCTGCTGGCCGTGGCCATGGGCGCCGATGCGGTCGGCTTCATCTTCGCCCCCTCGCCCCGGCAGATCTCCCCGGGCGTGGCGTCCGACATCGCCAAGCGCCTGCCTCCCGAGATCATGACCGTCGGCGTGTTCCGCGACGAGTCGCCGGACCGCGTCGTGCAGATCGTCAACAGCGTCGGGCTCAAGGCGGCCCAGCTCCACGGGCACGAGACGGCCGAGCAGGCCCGCTGGGTCCGCCAGCGGGTCCCGTTCCTGATCCAGGCCTTCCCGGCCGGGGCCACGGCGCTGGCGCGGGCGGGCGACTACGGCGCCGACGTGGTCCTCGTCGACGCCCCCTCGCCCGGCTCGGGGCAGGTCTTCGACTGGCAGCTCGCCGAGGTCCCCGACGGCCTCCGGCTGATGCTGGCCGGCGGGCTCACGCCGGCCAACGTGGTCGAGGCCATCTCCCACGTCCACCCGTGGGGCGTCGACGTGGTCAGCGGTGTCGAGCGGTCGCCGGGCGTGAAGGATCCGATCAGGGTGAGAGCGTTCGTGGCCGCGGCCAAATCGACCGAGGAGCCCGAGTACGAGCCCACCGCCGCCGCCCCCTTCGACCAGGACGACCTCTAGATGACGCTCATGGGAGCACCCACCGGGGACGGCCGCTTCGGCGAGTTCGGCGGCCGGTTCCTGCCCGAGTCCCTCATCCCGGCGTGCGCCGAGCTGGAGGCCGCCTTCACCGCAGCCTGGGCCGACCCGGCGTTCCACGTGGAGTACGAGTCGGTGCTCCGCGACTACGGCGGGCGGCCGACGCCGGTCACCGAGTGCCGGAACCTGTCGTCCCGCCTGGGCGTGCGCCTGCTGCTGAAGCGGGAGGACCTGACCCACACCGGGTCGCACAAGCTGAACAACGTCATCGGCCAGGCCCTCCTGGCCCGCCGCATGGGCAAGACCCGCCTGATCGCCGAGACCGGCGCCGGCCAGCACGGGGTGGCCACCGCCACCGCCGCCGCCCTCTTCGGCTTCGAGTGCCGGATCTACATGGGCGAGGTCGACGTCGTCCGGCAGGCCCTCAACGTGTTCCGGATGGAGCTGCTGGGCGCCGAGGTCGTGCCGGTGGCGTCGGGGAGCCGGACGCTGAAGGACGCGATCAACGAGACGCTCCGGGAGTGGGTGGCCACCGTCGGCGCCACCCACTACTGCCTCGGCTCGGTCATGGGCCCGCACCCCTACCCGTGGATGGTGCGGGAGTTCCAGCGCATCGTCGGCACCGAGGCCCGGGACCAGTGCCGGGCGATCCTCGACGGGATGGACCCCGACGTCGTCGTGGCGTGCGTGGGCGGAGGGTCGAACGCGGCCGGCACCTTCGCCGGCTTCGTTGATACCGACGCCCAGCTGGTGGGCGTCGAGCCCGCGGGAGGGGCGGCCATCGGCCGGGGCATCCCCGGCGTGGTCCACGGCAGCAAGTCGTACCTGCTCCAGGACGAGTACGGTCAGGTCCTGGAGGCCCACTCGCTCTCCGCCGGTCTCGACTACCCGGGCGTCGGGCCGGAGCACGCCCACCTGGCCGCCGTGGGCCGGGTCCGCTACACCTCGGCGGCTGACGGCGAGGTGCTCGACGCCTTCCGGCTCCTGGCCCGCACCGAGGGCATCATCCCCGCCCTGGAGCCCGCCCACGCCCTGGCCTGGGTCATCCGCGCCGCCGGCACCGACGAGCTGCCCGCCGGGTGGACGGTGATGGTCACCCTGTCGGGGCGGGGGGACAAGGACGTCGCCCAGGTGGCCGAGATGCTGGCCGCAGCACGGGTCGAGGCGGCGCCCGGTTCCTGAGAATTTCCGCAGAATCCGCCCTGCCGCCCCGTCAGTTTCACTCCCAGCTACTGACAGGGATACTGTATGCCGGCAACATACACTGGCAGAAGCGGGGTCCGGCGGTGGCACACGATTTCGAGAGCGACGTTGCTCATCCCAGAGCGCTGCTGGCGCCCTGCCTGCTGCTCCTCCTGGCCGAGGCGCCCGGCCACGGCTACGAGCTGATGGAGCGGCTCAAGCCGCTCGGCTTCGATTGGGGCGGCCCCGGGCCGATCTACCGGGAGCTCCGCGGCCTGGAGACGGCCGAACTGGTCGCCTCGGCCTGGTCGGCCCCGCGCGCCGGTCCCGTGCCCCGGGTCTACGAGCTGACCGACGCCGGCCGCGACGCGCTCGACCGCTGCGCGTCGAACGTCGTCGACCTCACCGGCCTGCTCAACCAGTTCCTCGGCCGCCACAAGGCCCTGGGCCCGACCCGGGCCAATCGCTAGCCCCGCCACAGCCGCCGGACCGGTCGCCGCCCGGGGGTGACGGCTGCGGCCATCCGAGGTGACACACTGCGTCGCCGACATGGGGTCCTGGGCTGATGAGTGGGTGGCGTCGGTGGTGGGCGGCCTGGCCGAGGCGGCTATCGAGGCGGACGTCGGGCCCATGAGCGCGTACATGCGGCACCAGTTCCCGTTCCTCGGCGTGAAGGCGCCGGCCCGGAAGACGGTCGTTCGGACGGCGCTCGCCGTGGCCGGGCCGCCGGTCGACGAGGTGGAGGTGGTCTCCGCCGTCGACATGCTCTGGGCGCGGCCCGAGCGGGAGTACCGCTACGCCGGGTGTCTCCTGGCCGGCCGCTTCGCCCCGGCGGCGTCGCCGGCCTTCATCGACCATGTCAGCCGGTGGATCACCGCCGACCCGTGGTGGGACACCTGCGACCCCCTCGCCCGTGTCTGCGCCGGCCGGGTCGTCCGTCGCCATCCCGAACTGCGCACCACGATGGACCGCTGGCTGTCCGGTGATGATCTGTGGTTGACCCGGAGCGCCCTTCTCCATATGGGCGGTTGGAAGGACGCCATCGACCGGAAGTGGGTGCTGGCGGCCTGCCTGGCCTGCGCCGATCACCCGGACTTCTTCATCCGCAAGGCCGTCGGCTGGATCCTGCGGGACCTGGCGTGGGTCGATCCCGACGCGGTCGTCGCCTTCGTGGAGGGGGAGGGTGGGGGGGTGCTGTCCGGGCTCTCCAAGCGAGAGGCGCTCAAGAACATCAGCGTCGGGGAGTAGCGGGGTCCGACCGGGGCGCCCCACCTCGACACTCTGGTCGGTCGCCCGGAACACGTCGGTCCCTGAGCGTCGGCGTCATCCTCGATTGCTGGCTGTGGACGGCAGCGACGTGCCCGTGCGGAGTGGCCCGAGGGGTTCCTGTCCGGCGACAGGATTTCAGCTCGCCGAGCCGGGCAGCAGGAGGCGACACCAGGCATCGGCCAGCCAGCGCTCGTAACGGTCGGGTGGCCATCCCCGCTCGACGGTGAGCAGGACGTAGAGCTCGGAGCTGTTGGTTGCCCAGATGACGTCCGCCGCCTCGTCGACGGAGAGACCGGCACGTAGGCCGCCGGCGGCATCGAGGTCCCCAACCAGCAGGCGCATGTTGGCCGCGCGCCGGTCGCTGATCTCCCGCCAGACCTTCATGGCCTCGGGCTCGGTCGCCGATGCATCGCGAAGGGCGAGCATGAGCGGCGCCATGCGAACCTGGATCTCGCGCATGGCACGGGCGTAGATCGTCAGCTTTCGCACCGGGTCGGACGCCGCCCCCATCGCCTTGACGTAGTCCCGGTCCTGGGCCGCGACGGCGCGGTCGGTGCCGGAGATCGCCTGCTCGATCAGCTCCCGCAGCATCAGGGGCTTCCTCCCGACCAACGCGTACACCGTGTCGACGTGGACACCTGCTCGCACAGCGATCTGGGCGACCGTGGTGGCCCGGTATCCCCGCTCCACTATCAGGTCGCGAGCAGCCTCGACGATGCGTTGCTTCGTCTCCCCCGACTGGATCCGGCGACCTTCGTTGTCGTAAGGCCGCTCCTTGACTTCGTCGCCCACGGCCCCCATAGTTACATCCGAAGCATCTTCGGATCAAGTATGGAGGTTTCATGACCTACGCGTTCACCCAGGATGTCCCGATCGATGCATCGGCCTACCAGCGGATCCTCGAAGGTCTCGGCGCCGAGCCCCCGAAGGGATTGATCGTCCACCTCGTGGTCGAGCGGGAGGGTGGCCTGCGCTACTTCGACGTGTGGGAGTCGGAGCAGGACTGGGATCGGTTCGCCGAGGAGCGACTGCACCCGGTGATCCAACCGATCCTCGCCCGACGTTTCGGAGACGAGTTCCCTCCGGAGCCGGAGCGCACGCCGCTGGCGGTCCTCCACGTTTGGCAGCCATGACGCTGCTGTCTGCCACCGCTCCTCGGGACTCCAGGAGAGCACCGTGACCGCGCCCGGTCGTCGTCTATGGGCGGCATCCGCACTCGTCCTCCTGCCATTGGTCGTGTCCGCCTGCGGAGGCACCGTCACCCCGAAGACCACGGGTGCGGCCGGCGACGCGGCAGCAACCGCGCATCCGGCGAGCACCGGCGCGAGCGACGCGTGCTCGCTGCTCACCGAGCAGGAGGTCACTTCGGTCCTGGGCGCCGATCCGGGCACGGGAACACAGTCGACTCCGGGGCCGAAAGGGACCGTCTGCACCTACGGCGACAGTCTGGGCCCGAACCCCGTCCTCCATGTCGTCCTGCGCGCCACGGGCGGCAAGAGCGCCTTGGCGAACGACAAGGTGATCGACCGCCAGGGAACGGACATCGCCGGCGTGGGGGATGCGGCCTACGGCGTGTTCGACGGCGGGAACGCGACCGTCAGCTTCTACAAGGGCGACACCTACGCATCGATCGGGCTCGGATCCGGCCAGCTCGACGCATCGCCGCAGAAAGACCACGCGATCGCCCTGGCCAAGACGGCGGCCGGGCGACTCTGACGCCAGGATGGTGGGCCCGTGTTCGACATGGCGGTCGAGCGGGCAGAGGGGGAGTCCATCGCGTGCCACAGTGATCCCGTGTCAGCCTTCGGTCCCGTGGAATCGGCCCTGCGGGCCCGACGGGACGCGGGGCACAAGCTGCTGGTCCCCTACGTGACCGGTGGCCTCGGCGACGACTGGGTGGCGGTCGTCGAGGCGGTGGCCGCGGCCGGCGCCGACGCGGTGGAGATCGGCATCCCCTTCTCCGACCCCGTCATGGACGGCCCGGTGATCCAGGAGGCGTCCCAGCGGGCCCTGGCCGGCGGGGCGACGCCGGGCTCCATCCTCGCCGACCTCGGCCGCATCGACGCCGGTGTGCCGCTGGTCGTCATGACGTACTACAACATCGTGTTCCGGGCCGGTCACCGGCGCTTCGCCCGGTCGCTGGTCGACCGCGGCGTCTCCGGCGCCATCGTGCCCGACCTGCCCCTCGTCGAACTCGACCCGTGGGCGGCGGCGGCCGACGACGCCGGGGTCGAGACGATCCTGCTCGCCGCGCCCAACACGCCCGACGCCACCCTCGCCGCCATCTGCGCCCGCTCCCGTGGATGGGTCTACGGGGTGGCCGTCATGGGCGTGACGGGGGAGCGGTCGTCGCTGGCGTCCACGGCGGGTGTCCTGGGGCGGCGGATCAAGGCGGCCACCGACAAGCCGGTGCTGCTGGGGGTCGGTGTCTCGAACGCGCGGCAGGCGGCCGAGGCGGCCGCCGACGCCGATGGCGTGATCGTGGGATCCGCCCTCGTCCGTCGCCTGCTGGAAGGCGTCGGGCCCGACGGCGCCGCCGCCTTCGTGGCCGAATTACAAAAAGGTCTCCAGAACAGGTAACCCTTTCGACCGTCCGCGGTCGAAATGAGCAGTGGCCACCGCAGTGCTCTTCCCCGGACAGGGGACTCAGACCGCGCGCATGGGCGAGCCCTGGCGGGGCTCCCCGGCATGGGAAGTGGTGGAACGGGCGGAAACCGCGCTCGGCCAGCCACTGGCCCACCTCCTCCTCGACTCGTCCGACGCCGACCTGAGCCGCACCCGCGAGGCCCAGCTGGCCGTGCTGCTGTCCTCGCTGCTGGCGTGGGAGGCGGTGCGGGACCGCATCGACGCCCCCGTGGCCTTCGCCGGGCACTCCCTCGGCCAGCTCACCGCCCTGATCGCCTCCGGCGCCCTGACCCTCGAGGACGGCGTGCGCCTGGCCGCTCGCCGCGCCGACTGCAGCCAGGCCGCCGCCGATGCCAACCCGGGCCGCATGGCCGCCATGATCGGCGCCGACCTGGACACCGCCACCGAGGCGTGCGCCGGCGTCGACGCCTGGGTCGCCAACGACAACGCCCCCGGCCAGGTGGTCATCGGCGGCACCCCTTCCGGCGTCGACGCGGCCAGGGACCGGGCCCGCCACCTCGGTGTCCGCCGGATCATCGCCCTCAATGTGGGCGCCGCCTTCCACACCCCCCTCATGGCGCCCGCCGCCGTCGCCCTGGCTCCGTTCCTCGCTGCCACCGCCTTCTCCGCCCCCGTCGCCCCCGTCGTGTCCAACGCCGACGCCGCGGCCTACGCGGGCGGCGACGGATGGGCCGATCGGTTGGCGCGGCACCTGATCTCGCCCGTGCGCTGGCGCTCCTCGATGGAGACGCTGGCCGGCATGGGCGCCGACACCTTTTTCGAGGTCGGGCCGGGCAGCGTCCTGGCCGGCCTCGCACGTCGCACCGTCCCCGCGGTCACCACCCGCAGCGTGACGGTGCCCACCGATGCCCTTCTGGAGGTCGCATAGATGGAAGCCGGAACCGTCCACGGTGAGGTTCTCACCGTTCCCGAGCGCGTCATCGTGGCGCCCGCCGGGGGAACCTTCCGGCCTGTCGAGCCCCTCGAGGCGGTCGGTGGAGGGCCGGTGGCCGAGGAGCAGGTGATCGGCTTCGTCGAGGGCAAGGGCCACTCCACCCCCGTGCTGTCGCCGTTCGGCGGCTGGCTGATGGGGTTGCTGGCCCACGCCGGCGAGCGGGTCCGCGAGGGCCAGCCCGTCGCCTGGCTCCGCCTCGCTCATTGAGCGAGAATCCAAGACAGGGCTCATTGAGCGAGAATCCAACGCAGGGCCCATTGACGCCCGGCCTGCGGGCCTCGATCTCGGGGTGGGGGATGGCGGTCCCCGAGCGGCGGCTCACCAACGACGACCTGGCCCGGACGGTCGACACCAGCGACGCCTGGATCACCGAGCGCACCGGCATCAAGGAGCGGCGGGTCGCCGGCGAGGGTGAGACCACCGCCAGCCTGGCCATCGAAGCGGGGCAGGCCGCCATCAAGGACGCCGGCATCGACCCGGCCGACATCGGGTGCTGCATCGTCGCCACCTGCACCTCCGAGCAGCCCATTCCGCCCACCAGCGCCTTCGTCCAGGACGCCCTCGGCCTGCGCTGCGCGGCACTCGACGTCGACGCCGCCTGCTCCGGGTTCGTCTACGCCCTCGTGGCCGGCGCCGCCATGGTGGCCTGCGGGGTGTTCGGGCCGGTGCTGGTCATCGGCGCCGAGACCCTCAGCCGGGTCGTCGACCCCCATGACCGCTCCACCGTGATCCTCTTCGGCGACGGCGCGGGCGCCGTCGTCCTCACCCCGAGCGACGATGTCGGCGTCGTGGCATGGGACCTGGGCTGCGACGGCTCCCTCACCGGCCTGCTGGGCGTTCCCGCCGGCGGCAGCCGCCTGCCGACCACGCCCGCCACCCTGGCCGCGGGCGACAACTGGCTCAAGATGGACGGGCGGGAGGTCTTCCGCCGGGCGGTGCGGGTGATCGTCGACTCGGCCGGCGCAACCATGGCCCGCGCCGGGGTCGAGGCGGAGGACATCGCCCTCTTCGTCCCCCACCAGGCCAACGTCCGCATCATCGACTCGGCGGCGGCCAAGCTGGGCCTGCCACCTGAGCGGACCTTCGTCAACATCGACCGCTACGGCAACACCTCGGCGGCGTCCATCCCGATCGCCCTGGTCGAGGCGGCCGAGGACGGCCGCCTGCACGCCGGCGACCTGGTCCTGGTCACCGGCTTCGGCGCCGGGATGTCGTGGGCCAGCGCCCTGCTGCGCTGGGAACGCTGATGGGCGGGCGGGTCGCCCTCGTCACCGGGGGCTCGCGGGGCATCGGCCGTGCCCTCGCCGTCGCCCTGGCCGGCACGGGCCACAGGGTCGCGGTGGGCTTCTCCTCCGACGCGACCGGCGCCGAGGACACCTGCGCGGCGATCGAGGCGCTCGGCAGCCCGGCCTTGGCCGTCCAGGCCGACGTGAGCGACCCCGCTGCCGTCGACGTCGCCTTCAAACGGGTCGAGGAGGCGTGGGGGAAGGTCGAGGTGCTGGTCGCCAACGCCGGGGTCACCGGCGACGGCCTGGCCATGCGCATGACCGACGAGCAGTGGAACCGGGTCCTGCGCACCAACCTGGACGGCGCCTTCCACACCATGCGCCGGGCCATGCCGGGCATGATCCGGGCCCGCTGGGGCCGGATCATCGCCGTCGGCTCGGTCGTCGGCCTCACCGGCGCCGCCGGCCAAGCCAACTACGCGGCGGCCAAGGCCGGCCTGGTCGGCCTCACCCGGGCCCTGGCCCGCGAGCTGGGCGGCCGTGGCGTGACCGTCAACGTGGTCGCCCCCGGGCCCATCACGACAGCCATGACCGACGCCCTCACCGAGGCCCGGCGGGTCGAGATGACCACCATGGTGCCCCTCGGTCGCTTCGGCACGCCGGAGGAAGTGGCCGCAGTTGTGGCATTCCTGGCCTCGGACGCGGCAGGCTACGTGACCGGCTCCGTGCTCCCCGTCGATGGCGGCATGGGCATGGGCCACTGATCTTGCTGACTCTCAGAGACGACCCGGAGGAATATCAGATGGACCGCGACCAGATCCTCGAGCTCTTGACCGACGCCGCGGTCGAGGTGATGGACGTCGATCGCGGGGTGGTCACGCCCGAGGCCCGCTTCGTCGAGGACCTCAACGGCGACAGCCTCAGCGTGCTGGAGATCCTGGAGATCCTCCAGGAGAAGCTCGACGTCGACCTGCCGACCGAGGCCTTCGACGGCGTGGCCACCGTGGGCGCCGCCGCCGACGTCATCACCAAGATCGTGGCCGAGCGGGCCGGGAGCGCCACCGGATGAGGCCGGCCCAAAGAAGGCAAACAAGGTCCCAGGCGAGGGTGGCCATCACCGGCATGGGGGTCAAGACGCCGGCCGGCTCCGACCTGGAGACGTTCTGGACCACCCTCGTAGCCGGCCAGGCCACCGCGGCGACGATCACCCGGATCGATCCTGCCGCGCTGCCGGTGCGCATCGCCTGCGAGGTGTCCGACTTCGACCCCGCCGTCTACTTCGACAGCAAGGAGACCCGGCGCACCGACCGGGTCGCCCAGCTCGCCTTCGCCGCCGCCGCCGACGCCCTGGCCGATGCCGGCGAGCTCGGCTCCGACCCCGCCCGCTGCGGCGTGGTGGCCGCCGCCGGCGTGGGCGGCCTCATCACCCAGGAGGAGCAGGAGTACAACCTGTTCTCCCGGGGCCCGTCCCGGGTGTCACCGATGCTGGTGCCGATGATGATGCCCAATGCCGCCGCCGCCCTGGTCGGGATGAAGCTCGGCTGGACCGGCCCCAACTTCTGCATCGCCACCGCCTGCGCCGGCGGCTCCCACGCCATCGGCGAGGGGGCCCGGCTCATCCGGGAGGGCTCGGCCGACGTCGTCCTCTCCGGTGGCTCCGAGGCGTGCGTGACGCCCATCGCCATCGCCGCCTTCGCCCGCATGGGCGCCCTGAGCAGCCGCAACGACACGCCCGAACTGGCCTCGCGCCCGTTCGACGTCGACCGGGACGGCTTCGTGATGGGGGAGGGCGCGGGGTTCCTGGTGCTGGAGGAGTGGGACCGGGCCGTCGCCCGCGGCGCCCGCATCTACGGCGAGGTCGCCGGCTACGGCCGCAACTCCGACGCCTACCACGTGACCGCACCGTCGCCGGGGGGCGCGGGCGCCGCCGACTGCATGCGCCTGGCTCTGGCCGACGCGGGTCTCGAGCCCTCCGACATCGGCCACGTCAACGCCCACGGCACGTCCACCGAGCTGAACGACGCGGCCGAGGCCGAGGCGGTGCTGAAGGTCTTCGGCGACCGGGGCCTGCCGGTCACCTCGGCCAAGGGCGTGATCGGCCACCTCATCGCCGCTGCCGGAGCGGTCGAGGCGGTGGCGTCCATGCTCGCCGTGCGGGACGGATTGATCCCGCCCACCGCCAACCACGAGCGGTCCGAACCCGACCTGGCCATCGACATCGTCCACGGCGAGGCCCGGAAACTGGCCGCCGCCCCCGTGATCTCCAACTCCTTCGGCTTCGGCGGCCACAATGCTTCTCTGGTCCTGACCCCGCCCTCGGAGTGACCGCCGCCCCGGTCGCTGCGCAGCGGGGCGGGACGGCCGCGGCCGCGCTCACATCGATCGACGGCCGACGGGTCGCCTGGTTCCGCCTGGCCGGCGGGAAGCACCGGGGGGCGATCGGCCCGACCGAGGGCCAGGTCATCGAGCGCACCATCCGCCTGGCCCTCGAGACCGGCGTCCCCGTTGTCGGCGAGGTGGCCACCGCCGGCGCCGACGTCAGTGAGGGGGTGGCGTCGCTGTGGGCCTGGGGCCGGGTGGCCAAGGCCCTTTCCGACGCCTCGGGGACCGTCCCGATCATCCTCACCGTCAACGGTCCCTGCGTGGGCGGTCCCGCCCTGCTGCTGGGGCTGGCCGACCACGTGGTGATGACGGCCGACGCCTACGCCTACCTCAACGGGCCCCGGGCGGCGGCGGCGTTCACCGGCGTGACGACGGCCCGCGGCGACCTGGGCGGCGCCGAGGTCCACGCCTCCCGCAGCGGCGTCGCGTCCATCGTGGTGGCCGACGACGCCGAGGCAGCCGGCGCAGTGGCCGACCTGCTGTCGTACCTGCCCTCCAACCACCTGGAGGAGCCACCCGCCTGGCCCTGCGACGACCCCCTCGACCGGCCCTCGAACACGGCGGCCGGCGTGGTCCCCGAGCGCCCCACCGCGTCCTACGACGTGCGGGCGGTGATCGGTGACGTCTGCGACGCCGACTCCTTCCTGGAGGTGCGGGCCACCCTGGCCACCAACGTGGTCACCGGCTACGCCCGCCTGGCCGGCATGCCCGTCGGGGTCATCGCCAACCAGCCGAAGAGCCGGGCCGGCACCCTCGACATCGAGGCGTCCCGGAAGGCCGCCCGGTTCGTGCAGTGCTGCGACGCCTTCGGCCTGCCCCTGCTGACCTTCGTCGACTGCGGCGGCTTCCGCCCCGGCCGGGACCTGGAATGGCGGGGCATGATCCGCCA
>JALYYN010000217.1 GCA_030946525.1 Actinomycetota bacterium
GCCCTCACCGGGTCCAACAGCGGCCAGCTGACCGGCATCGCCATGGCGGCGCTGCTCCTCGGCGGCCTGCTGGTCCTGGTCTCGACCAGGCGCACCTCGCAGCTGCGCTCCTAAGCAGCCGCACAGCTCCAGCGACGACTCGGCACTCGCCGGCGGTGACGCCGGCGAGTGCGGTCGCGCCCGGGGCCGACGTCGACACGGCCTCCCGTGGCCCCGCTCACCGCAGTAGGGTGACGGCACGGCACGCCACGATCGGAGGCACGTCATTGGCGCTGGACGAGGTGGTCAACGAGCATTTCCTGGGCCGTTACCGGGCCCTGCTCGATGCCGAGGATGTGGCGTTCGACGAGCTCGAGCATGCCTACGAGGACGGCGACCGTGAGCACTTCCTCCTTGATCTCGGCGTGTGGGAGGAATGCGTCGGCCGTCGCCTGACCTTCCTGGCCCGCAGCGGTCTGTCCCCCACCACCGTGGGCGCGGTGACCTAGCGGCGACCGTGTCCGACCGAGGTCCCGCAGGACGAAGGTGGCGCTCCTCACTTCGGCGTGGCGGTTCGCTGCTGGCCGTGATCCTGCTGGCCGCCGCCGCCCTCACCGCCGCTGCGCTGGCGGGCACGGGTGGTCCTGTCGCCGCGGTCAGGGCCCAGGCCGGCCCCGCCTGGGCCGCAGCCCCGGCGCAGGCCGACAGCCGGACGGCGGCGCTCACGCCGGGCACCATCCCCGCCACCGAAGCGATCGCCCTGCCGCTGCCCGGCTGCCCTCCGCCGCCGCCGAAGCCAGGCACCGGGTCGGGGGTGCCGTACAAGCCTCCCCACCTGGTGCCCGAGGCCGAGTTGCCCGCCGCCAACCCTCCGCCGGACGTCTCGGTGAGCACCTCGGCGCTGGACGGCAAGGGCATGTGGGTGTGGAAGTACAAGCAGTCCGAGGGCGGTGACGCCGACGCCATCGTCGCCCGCGCCGTCGCCGCCGGCCTGCGCCAGCTGTGGGTGCGGGTGGGCGACACCCAGGACGGCTTCTATGCCGCCGACGTCCTCTCCGCCCTCGTTCCAAAGGCCCACCGGGCCGGCCTGGCCGTGATCGGATGGGGCTTCCCGTACCTCCACGACCCCGCCGCCGACGCGGCCTGGAGCATCGACGCGGTGTCGTGGCGGGGCCCGGGCGGCGCCCGCCTCGACGGCTTCAGCCCCGACATCGAGCTGGCCTCGGAGGGCGTGGTGCTCACCGAGCGCCGCATCACCGTCTACCTGGGCCTGGTCCGCCCCGCGGCCACCGACATGGTCATGGTGGCCACCGTCTACCGGGCCTCCGACGCCCGCTGGAACGGCGACTACCCCTACCGGGCCATCGCCCCCTACGTGGACGCCTTCGCCCCGATGGTCTACTGGGGCTGCGCCGAGCCCGGCCAGGCCGTGCGGGAGTCGATCGAGCGTCTGGCCACCCTCCGGCCTGTCCACGTCGTCGGCCAGGGCTACGACGCCGGGCCCGACGGTGGTCGCACCGGAGCCCCGAGCGCAGCCGAGACGGTCCGATTCCTCGACGTGGCCCGCCGGGCCGGCGCGCTGGGCGCCTCGTTCTGGGTGTGGCAGTCGCTACAGGGCGAGCAGTGGAACGCCCTGTCCTCCTTCGTCTGGCCGATCCCCCTACAACAGGGCCAGCAGCAACAGGGCCAGCCCCGACCAGCCCAACCCAAGCAGTGAGGAGCAAGGGTGTCTGAGAACCCGGTCAACCTGTCGACGGGCCTACCCGAGACCAGGCTCGATCCCGAGCCCGCCGATGCCAGGGAGGCCCTCGCCGCGGCCCTGGCCGCCCCGGCGGAGCTGCGCCGGGAGGCGGTGGCGACGGTGGCCACCCGCTGGCCCCGTTACCTGGACGCCTGGGCCCGCCTGGGCGCCCTGGAGGGCCACCAGGCCGACGCCTACGCCTGCTACCGCGTCGGCTACCACCGGGGCCTGGATCAGCTGCGCCAGTCCGGCTGGCGGGGCCAGGGCTACGTGCGTTGGGCCCACGCCCCCAACCGGGGCTTCCTGCGCTCCCTGGCCGGCCTGGCCCGGGTGGCCGGCGCCATCGGCGAGGTCGACGAGGCCGACCGCTGCGCCACCTTCATCGCCCAGCTCGACCCCACCTGGGATGGCACCGACGCCTGATCCGGCTCCCGCTCACACGGCTCGGCGCGTCGTCGTCGCCGGGACCGTGCAGGGCGTGTTCTTCCGGGACTCCTGCGCCAGGGAGGCGCGGGCCGTAGGGGTGGCGGGGTGGGTCCGGAACCGGGCCGACGGCACGGTCGAGGCGTGGTTCGAGGGCCCGGCCGCGGCGGTCGAGGCCCTGGTCGGGTGGTGCCGCCACGGCCCCCGGCACGCCTCGGTGGACGGTGTGAAAGTCGTCGCGGACAGTCCTACCGGGCTGGAGACCTTTCGCATACAGTGACGCGTTCCTTGACCATGAAGGGGGAAACGATGCCGACTCTGGTGGGCAAGCGCACGAGGACGGTGATGACCGGGCTGCTCGGCCTGGTGATGCTCCTCGGGCTGACCGGCTGTGGCGGCAGCAGCAGTGCGACCGGCAAGCGGGCCGATGTGACGGTGGACAGCACCAATCGCTTCACGCCGAACACGGTGGAGATCAGCCTCAACCACGAGGACTCCTTCACCTTCCTGAACAAGGACAAGATCGTCCACAACGTCACCATCCCGGACTTCGCCATCGACATGGACATCCAGCCCGGCCAGCGCATCGACGTGAAGATCCCCTCGATCAGCACCGTGCCGAGAGACGGTTTCATCAGCTTCTACTGCAAGTACCACCAGAGCCAGGGCGAGTCGGGTCGCATCAACATTTCGAAGTAGGTCGGTCATTCGGGTAGACAGGGCGGCGGTGGACACCACCACCGCCGCCCAGGCGCACGAACGGACGCCAGTGCTGACCGTCGGGACGGTCGTCTGGCTGGCGTCCGAGCTGATGTTCTTCAGTGGCCTGTTCGCCGCCTACTTCACGCTGCGGGCCACGACGGGGGGCGAATGGCCGCCGCCCGGCGTCGACCTGAATGTGGCCGTCAGCGGCTTCTTCACGTTTCTGCTCGTGCTCTCGAGCGGCTCCGTGCAACTGGCGGTACGGGCGCTCAAGGCCGGGCGCCTGCCCGCCTTCCGGGCCTGGTTGGCCGTCACCCTGGTCCTGGCTGCGGCGTTCGTCGCCAACCAGGCGCACGAGTGGTCCACGCTCACCTTCTCGGTCAGCTCGCACCCCTTCGGCTCGGCGTTCTACGTCATGACCGGCTTCCACGGCCTGCACGTCATAGGCGGGATGCTGGCCATGCTCCTCCTGCTGGCCCGGGCCGGCAGCGGCCGGTTCGGGGCGGGGGAGACCCCTGCCGTGGAGATGGTCAGCTATTACTGGCACTTCGTCGACGTGGTGTGGCTGGGCCTGTGGGCCACGCTGTTCCTCCTGCGATGAGGGCCCGGGCTGCCGCGGTGGCTGTCCTGCTCTCGGCCGGATCCCTCGCCGTCGGCGTGCTGTCCGCCGGCGCCGGGGCCACCACCGGGGGATCGGCGACGCAGGTCCAGGTCCCGGCCCCGCTGGGCCCTTCCCTGGCCGACGTCGACGCCGGCCGCACGCTCTACGCGATCGCCTGCACCACCTGCCACGGCCAGGCCGGGGAGGGCGTGGGCGACCGGGGCCCGACACTGATCGGGGTGGGCGCGGCGTCGGCCGACTTCTACCTCTCGACCGGGCGCATGCCGCTGGACCGGGCCCGCACCCAGGCCGAGCGCAAGCGGGTGGCCTACACCCCGGTGCAGATCCGTCAGCTCGTGGCCTACGTCAGCTCGCTGGGGCGCGGACCGGCCGTCCCCACCATCGGCGCCGGGTCGGGCGACCTGGCCCTGGGCAACAGCCTCTACGCCAACAACTGCGCCCCGTGCCACAGCTCGGCGGCCGCCGGGGGCGCGCTCGGCCACGCCATCTACGCCCCGGCGCTCAACCGGGCCACGCCCACCCAGGTGGCCGAGGCGGTCCGCATCGGGCCCGGGGCGATGCCCGTGTTCGGCCCCGACACCCTCGACGACGCCCAGGTGGCGTCGATCGTCCGCTACGTCGGCTACCTGCACCACCCCGACGACCGGGGCGGCTTCGGCCTCGGCCATCTCGGGCCCATCCCCGAGGGGTTCGTGGCGTGGGTGGCCGGCCTGGGGGCCATGCTTGTCGCCGTGCGCTGGATCGGGACGAAGGACTGATGGCCGCCGAGACCCCGGCGGACCGGAGCTGGATGGCCGCCGAGACCCCGGCGGACGGGAACTGATGCCCGCCGAGCGCCGGATCGGCATCCTGCTCCTGTGCAGCACCCTGGCCGCTCTGGGCCTGGCCGGCGTCTACGTCGCCGGTGGCCAGCCCCAGGCCGAGGGGGCCCTGCTGGGCGTGTCCCTGAGCGCCATCGGCGTCGCCCTGATCCTGTGGGCCCGGGGCCTGTCGACCGAGGGGGCGGTGGTGGGTGATCGGGGCACTTTGAGCGATCCCGAGGAGGGGGCCGCCATCGAGGCCCGCCTGGAAGACGCGATCGACGAGCCCGGCCGGCGATCGGTGCTCAAGCTGTTCTGGGCCGCGGGAGGGGCGCTCGGCCTGGCCGCGGTGTTCCCGGTGCGTTCCCTGGGCCCCGCCCCCGGCCGGGCCCTGCTGACGACGGCCTGGCGGCCCGGATCCCGCCTGGTGGACCAGGCCGGGAAGCCCGTCCGGGTCGATACCCTGCAGGTCGGCGGCCTCCTCACCGCCTTCCCGGAGGGCGCCGCCGAGGCCGGCGACTCCCAGGTGGTGCTGGTCCGGGTGGAGGCCGATCTGATGAAGCCCAGACGCGGCAGGGAGACGTGGGCGCCCGAGGGCTACGTCGCCTACTCCAAGATCTGCACCCACGTCGGCTGCCCGGTCGGGCTCTACCAGTCGGACACCCACGAGCTGCTGTGCCCGTGCCACCAGTCCACCTTCGACGTGCTCGACGGCGCCCGCCCCCGCTTCGGTCCCGCCACCCGCTCGCTGCCCCAGCTGCCCCTGCAGGTCGACGCGGGGGGCTTCCTGGTGGCCCAGGGCGACTTCGACGAGCCGGTCGGGCCCGGCTTCTGGAACCGCGGATGAGCGGCCAGGGGACCAAGGTGGCCAAGCGGGCCCCCATGACCCGGCGAATGGTGCGCTGGGTCGACGACCGCCTCGGCAGCTCCCACTTCGCCCGCACCGCCCTCGACAAGATCTTCCCCGACCACTGGTCGTTCATGGTCGGAGAGATCGCCATGTACTGCCTGGTCATCCTGATCGTCACCGGGGTGTACCTGACGTTCTTCTTCGTGCCGGCGTCGGACAAGGTCGTCTACCACGGCGCCTACAAGGCCCTCGACGGCACCACCATGTCGGCGGCCTACGCCTCGGCCCTGCGGATCAGCTTCACCGTCCGGGCCGGGCTGGTCATGCGCCAGATGCACCACTGGGCCGCCCTGGTGTTCATCGCCGCCCTGGTCGTGCACCTGTCACGGGTGTTCTTCACCGGGGCGTTCCGCCGGCCCCGGGAGATCAACTGGATCGTCGGCGTGACCCTGCTGGTGCTGGCCATCATGAACGGCTTCTTCGGGTACTCCCTGCTCGACGACCTGCTGTCGGGCACCGGGGTCAGGGTGGGGTACTCGATCGCCCTGTCGATCCCGGTGGCGGGGGAGTGGCTGGCCTTCCTGTTCTTCGGCGGCGAGTTCCCCAACACCGAGTTCATCACCCGGTTCTTCGTCCTCCACGTCCTGTTGCTTCCGGCGATGATCGTCGGCCTGCTCACCGCCCACCTGGCCATCCTGTGGCGCCAGAAGCACACCCAGTTCCGGGGCCCGGGCCGCACCGAGGACAACATCGAGGGGTCGCACCTGTGGCCGTCGTACGCGGCCAAGTCTGTGGGCCTGTTCTTCATCGTCAGCGGGGTGCTGGCCGCCCTCGGCGGGCTGGCCCAGATCAACCCGGTGTGGCTGTACGGGCCGTACAACGCCTCCCAGGCGTCGGCGGCCACCGCCGGGTCCCAGCCCGACTGGTACGTCGGCTGGCTCGACGGCGCCCTGCGGGTGATGCCCAGCTGGGAGATCCGCGCCCTCGGGCACACCGTCGCCAACCCGTTCTTCCCCGGCGCGATGCTTCCGGGCCTCACCTTCGGCGCCCTCTACGCCTGGCCGTTCCTCGAACGGCGGTTCACCGAGGACCGGGACCGCCACAACCTGCTCGACCGGCCCCGGGACGCGCCCGTGCGCACCGCCCTCGGCGCCGCCACCCTGTCGTTCTACGCCATCCTCTTCCTGGCCGGGGGCAACGACATCCTCTCCTCGGTCTTCAGGGTGGCTCCCGAGTCGATCACCAACCTGTTCCGGGTGCTGCTCTTCGCCGTGCCCCTGGCCCTGTTCTTCCTCACCCGCCAGGCGTGCCGGGAGCTCTCCGGCGACAAGGTCCACCCCTTCGAGGGCCCGGTCGGCTCCCGCGTCCGCCGCACGCCCGCCGGCGGCTACGAGCAGATCGACGGCGACGACCACGCCGCGGCCCCGGATCCCGCCCCCCGCCCCGCCGCCCGCTCGCTGTACGGGCCTCCGCCGTCGGACCCGGGGGGCTGAGAGCCGCTCAGGCCTTGGTGTCGGCCTCGCGGGCGTAGCCGACGATGCCGGCCACCATCAGCAGCCCGCCCAGGGCGGCGATGGGCGGGCCGAACACCATCCCGTTGGCCAGGACCACCACGCCGGCGGCCAGGATGAAGGGCCAGGCGCTCGACGACGGGTAGTACCCCACGTCACCGGTGCCGTCGGCCTGGGTGGCGTCGCCCAGATCCTCGGGCCGGGGCCCGTGGTTGCGGTTCTGGAACCACAGCCAGGCGGCGATGAACGCGAAGGCGGGCACCGAGGCGGCCAGCATGGTGGTGCCGGCGTCCTCGTAGCTGATCAGCCAGTAGGCCGTGGCCGTCACCGCGAAGAAGCCCGCCGCCCCCGCGAACAGGCGCCACTCGACCTTCAACCCCCTCCCTCCTGGCATCGCCTACCTCCAGGCTTCACGCCGGGGAGTCTGCCCCGGCCTGGCGGGCGTCGAACACCGGGCGCTCGGAGCGGATCAGGGGGAGGCTGGTGAAGTTGTGCTCGGGCGGGGGCGAGGAGGTCGCCCACTCCAAGGAGTACCCGCCCCAGGGGTCGTCGCCCGCCGGAGTCCCTGTGCGGAGGGTCGACCACAGGTTCCACAGGAGGAAGAGGGTTCCCGCCCCGAGGACGAAGGCCCCCACGCTCGACACGAGATTGAGGAAGGTCCAGCCTTCGGCGGCCCCGTAGCTGGCGATGCGACGGGGCATGCCGCGCAGGCCGAGCAGGTGGTGGGGCCAGAAGGTGACGTTGAAGCCGATGAACATGGTCCAGAAGTGCCACTTCGCCAGCCGCTCGTTGAGCAGGCGCCCGGTGAACTTGGGGAACCAGAAGTACAGGCCGGAGAAGAAGCCGAAGGCGGCGGCGCCGAAGAGCACGTAGTGCATGTGGGCGACCACGAAGTAGGTGTCGGTCACGTCGATGTCGAACGGCGGGGCGGCGAGCATGGGGCCGGTGAGGCCGCCGATGAGGAAGACGACGAGGAAGCCGATGGCGAAGAGCATGGGCGACTCGAAGGTGATGTGGCCCCGCCACATGGTGGCGATCCAGTTGAACATCTTGACGCCGGTCGGTACCGCCACCAGGTAGGTCATGGCCGAGAAGAACGGCAGCTCGACCGCGCCGGTGGAGAACATGTGGTGGGCCCACACCCCGGTGGAGAGCGAGGCGATGGCCAGGGTGGCGAAGACGAAGCCCTTGTAACCGAACACGGGCTTGCGGGAGAACACCGGGATCACCTCGGTCACCACCCCGAAGTACGGCAGGGCGACGATGTAGACCTCGGGATGGCCGAAGAACCAGAACAGGTGCTGCCACAGGATGGGTTCGCCGCCACCCCCGCCCTCGAAGAAGTGGGCCCCCAGGTGGCGGTCGGCGTAGAGGAGCGACAGGGCCGCGGTCAGCACCGGGAAGGCCAGGATCGCCATGGCGCTGACGATCAGCATGTTCCAGGTGAAGATGGGCATGCGGAACATGGTCATGCCCGGCGCCCGCAGGCAGGCCACGGTGGTGACGATGTTGACGGCGCCGAGGATGGTGGCCACCCCCGTGACCAGCACGCCCATGATCCACAGGTCGGCGCCGGCACCGGGGGAGTGGATGGCGTCGGCGAGGGGGGCGTAGGCCGTCCAGCCGAACTGGGCCGCGCCCCGGGCGGTCAGGAAGCCCGACACCATGGTCAGCCCGCCCCCCAGGTACAGCCAGTACGACAGGGCATTGAGCCGGGGGAAGGCCATGTCGGGGGCGCCGACCTGGAGGGGGACCAGGTAGTTGGCCAGCCCGAAGGCCATGGGCACGGCAAAGAGGAACATCATGATGCTGCCGTGCATGGTGAAGAGCTGGTTGTAGGTCGACTCGCTGACCAGGTTGTTCCCGGGCTGCGACAGCTGGGCCCGCATGAACAGGGCCAGCAGTCCGCCGAACAGGAAGAAGACGAAGGCCGTCACCATGTAGAGCAGGCCGACCTTCTTGTGGTCGGTGGTGGTGATCCAGCCCACCAGCCCGCCGGCATGGCCCCGTGGCGCCGCAGGCGGCGGAGTAGGGGCGGGACGGTGCTCGGTGACGGTCAGTGGGCCACCTCGTCGATCACGACCTCCTCAATCGGAGCGCCCACTATCCCAGTCCACCGGTGTTGCCGGGGACCGGCCCCTGCTGGCCGGGAACCGGCTGCTGGCCGTCCACGAAGGCCTGGAATGCCTGGGGGGTGACGACCTCCACGTCGAAGGTCATGCGCCAGTGGTCGAGGCCGCAGAACTCGGCACAGAACCCGCGGAAGGACCCGAGCCGGGTGGGGTGGACCTCGATCTGGTTGTCGATGCCGGGGATCAGGTCGCGCTTGACCAGGAAGGCGGGGACGAAGAACGAGTGGATGACGTCGTTGGTGGCCAGGCGGAACCGCACGTCGGCCCCGACCGGCAGGACCAGGGTCGGCGGCCGGTTGGCGTCGCCGGTGACGGTCACCGACTGGGCCGGGTAGCGGAACCGCCATCCCCACTGAAACCCGGTGACCTCGACGGAGACGCCGGGGACGGCGGAGAGGCGGGTGACCCGGTGCTGGGTCCGCAGGGTGACGGCGAAGAGGCCGGCCACGATCACCAGCGGTATGACCGTGTAGAAGACCTCGAGGGGAACGTTGGCCCGCGTCTGGACCGGGAGGTCGCCGGGCCCGGCGTGGCGGGGCCGGCGGTACCGCAGCACCGACCACAGGATGAGGCCGAGGACCAGCACCCCCATGGCGACCCCGGCGGCGAGGAGGATCCGCCACAGGTCCAGGATGTCGCCACCCTGGCGGCTGGCCGGCCGGTAGGCTCCGCCCCGGCCCGCGCAGGCGCCGAGCAGCAGGCCGGCTCCCGGCAGGACCCGGATGACTCCCGGCCCCTTCCGGTGAGAATGCCGACGCAGTGGGTGATTTCCTTGAATTTCACCTGCTAGCATTTCCGCCAGTTAAGCAGGCGGGTCTCAGACAATGAGACTTCCTGGCGGATCCTTGGCGGGGTTGGGAAGGTGGCACAGGTGCTGGGACGGCGCAAGATGCGGAGAGCTTCCTCGGCGCGGGCGTTCACGACCCGACGGCCGCTCGGGGGCGTCGTGGCCGCGGTCCGCGACGGCGGGACCGGCAGGCTCGTGCTGTGCATGCTCGTACTACTGGCCTTCGTAGCGGCGCCGTTCGTCGCCATAAGCCCGGCGCACGCCGGTGTGGGCTTCTCCGCTGTCCCCGAGTTCCAGTTCAACACGGTCACCCCCGGCCAAGTCGTCTCCAACGCAACCTTCACCATCACCAACAACTCCGACGGGGGCGACGCGGTAGGCAACGTGCGCCTCGACCAAATCCTGCTCGTTCCCTCCTGCGCCGCGTTCGACCCCTCCTGCAGCGGGGCCAACGCCGATCCCGGCGTCTTCGCCTTGACCCCCACGGGAACGGGCGCAGCGGGTACGGCCTGCGCCGGCCTCACCTTCAACCTCACGGTCGTCAACCCGACGAACGGACAGGTTTCCTTCACCCGCACCGACGGGTTGCCGGTCATCCTCGGGCCGACCGGCTCGGCCAACGCCGCGTGCCAGATCATCTTCGGGTACACGGTTCTCAAGGTTCCGACCAAGGACTCGAGGCCGGCAACGGGCGTCCAGACGGAGCAGGTCGGTTCCACGTCCGGCCAGAACCTCACCACCCTCACGCAGGGCCAGGGCGCCGGCGGCGACGTCACGACGGTCGCACCCTTCCCGCTCACCCTGCCGACCACGGCCACCTCGGCGACCATCGGGTCGCCGGTCAGCGACAGCGTCACCATCACCGGTCCCCCTCTGCCGGCGGCGCAGCCGACCGGCAATGTGGTCTTCACCGCCTTCGGACCCGGCGATCTGGTGTGTGCGGGCCCACCCGTCTTCACATCCGCATCCATACCCGTCAACGGCAGCGGCACGTTCGGCTCGGGATCCTTCACTCCCGTCGCCACCGGCTCCTACCGGTTCGTGGTCGCCTTCACCAGCACCACGGCCAGTTTCCCTTCCGTCACCTCCGCGTGCGGAGCGGCCGGGGAGACTGCGCTCGTCAGCCCGGCGACACCCACCATCACCACCCAGGTCACCCCGCCCGGGCCCGTGAACGTCGGCGGTGCGGTCACGGTCACCGACACGGCCACCGTGTCGCCCGTCGTTCCCCCCGGCGGTCCGGTGCCCACCGGTACCGTCACCTTCACCGTCTTCGCCGACGGCCCGCTCGCCGCGCAGTGCACCGGGCTCTCGCAGACCTTCACCGTGAACCTGGCGCCGGGCGTAGCGCCCGCAGCCACGGCCACCTCGCCCGCCGTACCCGTCACCCAGGCCGGCACGTACCGTTTCGTCGCGACCTACAACGGTGACCCCAATTTCTCCGCAGTCAGCACCGCGTGCGGCGACGCCAACGAGAATCTCGTCGTCAATAAGCTCACGCCCGCAATCGCCACCGCCACCACACCTGCCGGTCCGGTCACCGTAGGCACCCCTCTCACCGACACCGCCACCGTGAGCGGCGCCTCCGGCGGGCCGGCGCCCACGGGCACTGTGACCTTCCGGGTCTTTGCCGACGCCGCCGGCGCGGCGCCGTGCTCGAGCCCGGCGCAGGTGCTTCCCACGGTGATGCTCACCCCTGGCGTCCCGCCGGGCCCGGGGGTCATCCCCACGGCCATCGGCACGACCGCCCCGCCGGTGCCAACCGTCCAGACCGGCACCTACCGGTTCACCGCTACCTACAACGGCGACGCCAACTACGCACCGGCGGCCACCGCCTGCGGTGACGCCAACGAGAACGTCACCGTCAACCAGGCCCCGGCGATCGTCACCAGCCAGGTCTCCCCGTCGACGCCGGTGGATATCGGGACCACCGTCACCGACACCGCCATCATCACCGGTGTGGCCGGCGTTCCCGCTCCCAGCGGTACCGTCGTGTTCACCGCCTTCAACGACGCCGCCGGCGCCGCGCAGTGCTCCGGGCCGTCCCAGGTCTTTCCTGCCGTCAACCTCATCGCCGGGCCTCCGGGGCCCGGTGGCGTGCCTACGGCCACGGCGACGTCGCCCGGCGTGACCACCACCCGGGCCGGCACCGTCCGGTTCCGCGTCACCTACAGCGGCGACGCGAACTTCACCGGCCCCACCACCACCGCCTGCGCCGACCCCAACGAGAACGCACCGGTCAACAAGGCCAACCCGACGATTTCCACGCAGACCTCGGCGCCCGTCGGCGTCGGCAACCCGATCTCCGACACGGCGACGGTGATGGGCGGCTCCAGCCCCACCGGCACGGTCACCTTCCGGGTCTTCCGTGACCCCAACTGCGCCACGCAGATATTCACGTCGACCAACGCCGTCAACCCGGCCACGGGCGTCGCCACCTCGGACAGCTTCCCGACCACCCAGGCCGGCACCTACCAGTTCACCGCCGCGTACAGCGGCGACCTCAACAACAATCCCGCCGGTCCCAGCCCCTGTGGCGCCGAGCCGTTGGTGGTCGGACCCGTCACGCCGGGCATCGTCACCACTGCGTCGCCGTCGGTGCCCGCCGGGGGATTCGTCTTCGACACCGCCACCGTCACCGGCTTCAACCCCACCGGCACCGTCACGTTCCGGCTGTTCAGTGACGCCGCCTGCACCGTCCAGGTACCGGGGGGCACCTCCACCAACCCCGTGAGCGCGACCAACCCGACCACCTCCACCGCCACCTCCAACAACTTCACCCTCAACGCCACCGGCACCTACCGGTTCGTCGCCACCTACAACGGCGACACCAACAACGCCGTGGTCACCACCGCCTGCGCCGACCCGGCCGAGCAGGTCGTCATCACGACGGCCCAGCCCACCATCGTCACCCAGGCCTCGGCGACCGTCCCCGCCGGCGGCCCCCTGCCCATCCGTGACGTCGCCACCGTGTCGGGCGGTGTCAACCCCACCGGCACCGTCACCTTCCAGGTGTTCAACAACCCCACCTGCTCGGCGCCGGTGGTCTTCAGCTCCACCAACCCCCTGAACCCGGTCACCCGGCAGGCCACCTCCGACGCCTTCGTCCCCCTGACCGCTGGCACCTACCGGTTCGTGGCCACCTACAGCGGTGACGCCAACAACGCCCCCGTCGGTCCCACCGACTGCAACGCGCCCAACGAGCAGGTCACGGTCACCCCCGCCGCCCCGGCCATCTCCACCCAGGCCTCGGGCCCGGTCAACGTCGGCGGCACCATCCGCGACGTCGCCACCATCACCGGTGGCGCCAACCCCACCGGCACGGTCACCTTCCGCCTGTTCAACGACGCCACGTGCACGAACCAGGTCGACGCGTCGACCACGCCGCTCGACCCGGTCACGCGCACGGCCACCTCGGGCAGCTTCATCACCCCGTCCGCCGGCACCTACCGGTTCGTGGCCACCTACAGCGGCGACGCCAACAACAGCCCCGTCGGCCCCACCGGCTGTGACGACCCCGCCGAGCGGGTCACGGTGGCCCGGGCCAATCCGACCCTGACCACCAACGCCCTGCCCACCGCCCCGGTCGGCAGCCCGATCTCCGACTCCGCCAACCTGGTCGGCGGCGCCAACCCGACGGGCAGCATCACCTTCACGTTGTTCGGCCCGAACAACGCCACGTGCGGCGGCGCCCCGATCTTCACCTCCACCGTCCCGGTCAACGGGAACGGCACGTTCCCCTCCGGCTCCTACACCCCCGCTGCCGCCGGCACCTACCGCTTCGTCGCCACTTACTCCGGCGACGCCAACAACAGCCCCTCCGGGCCCACGGCGTGCGCCGACCCGGCCGAGGCGTCCCTGAGCCAGAGGGTCTCGCCCACCATCCGCACCGTGGCGTCGCCCGGGGTGCAGGTCGGTGGACAGATCAGCGACACCGCCTTCCTCTCCGGCGGCTTCAACCCCACCGGCACGGTCACCTTCACCCTGTTCGGCCCCGACAACGCCAACTGCTCGGGCCCGCCGGTCTTCACCTCGACGGTCCCGGTGAACGGGACGGGCGGGGTGACCTCGGCTGCCTTCACCACGCCGGCCGCCGGCGTGTTCCGATTCGTGGCCACCTACAGCGGTGACGCCAACAACAACGGCGCCGGCCCCACCGCGTGTGGGGACCCCGACGAGACGATCGGCGCCGGCATCTCCAGCACCGGGCGCCTGACCACCGTGGCGTCGGGTGGGGTCTCCCTCGGAGGCCCCATCGCCGACACCGCCACCCTGTCCGGCACCTTCTCGGCCACGGGCACGATCACCTTCCGGGTGTTCGGCCCGGCCAACCCCAGCTGCTCGGGTACCCCGCTGGCCACCTCGACGAAGCCGGTGAACGGGAACGGCAACTACGTCTCCGATCCCTTCACCCCGACCGTCGTGGGCACCTACCGCTTCGTCGCCGCCTACAGCGGTGACGCCAACAACGTCGCCGTCACGACCGCCTGTGACGACCCGCTCGAGGCCGTCGTCATCGCGCCCTTGCCAACGATCTCGGTCGACAAGACGGCCCTGCCCGAGAGCATGCCGGTGCCGGGCGGGACGTTCGTCTTCAACGTGGTCGTCACCAACACCGGCACCGTCCCGGTGACCATCACCACCCTCACCGACGACA
>JALYYN010000259.1 GCA_030946525.1 Actinomycetota bacterium
GGGGGGACTACTCCAGGGTGCAGCCGCAGGAGTTGACCTCCCGCACGATGACGCCCTTGCCGGTGTCCATGTGGGTGGTGCAGGGCATGCAGGGGTCGAAGCTGCGGATCGCCCGCAGGACGTCGATGCCCTTGACCTGGTCGTCGGGGACCGATTCGAGCAGGGGGGTGTCGACGATGGCCTGCTCGTAGGGCCCGAGGGTGCCGAAGGGGTCGGTGGGAGCGGCGTTGAGGGTGGAGGGGGTGGTGATCTGGTAGTTGACGATGCGGCCCTTGTCGATGATCTCGTGGTGCACCAGCCAGCCTCGACCGGCCTCCCAAAAGCCCACCGCCACCCGCTCGTCGCGGGGGATGCGGAAGGGGGTGTGGACCTTGGTCTCGCCCATGCGCCAGTACTCGAAGGCCTTGAGCAGACAGTTCATGCCGATGACGGCGGTGAAGGCACAGGCGTAGGCCCGGGCCCGGTTGCACTCGAGGGCGCACAGGGTGCGCGGCACGGGCCAGAACAGCTCGGTCTCGGGCAGGGTGTGGCGGGGCAGGATCATGCGCAGCCCGTCGCCGGTGGCCTCGAAGAAGGGGTTGTCGGGGGTGCGTCCGGCCAGTGCCGTGGTCCACATGCGCCCGTAGGTGCCGGTCTCGATCGACTGGCGGTCCCAGCGCGGTGCGGTGTCCCAGGTGTACTTCTCCTTGAACGACGTGGCCACGGGGCGGGGGATGGTGGTCTTGTTCCAGGGGTGATAGGGCGAGATGGGGTTGCCCAGGGGGTCGGTGGCATAGCGCTGGGTGGTGCCCCCCGCCGACCAGTCGTCGTAGAAGGAGTGCTCGATGAACTCCTCGAAGCCGATGTTGATGTCGGTCAGGTTGGTGGTGCGAAGGGTGCCGTCGATGACCATGCCGGGCAGGGCCCAGCGCTTGTTGCCCCAGGCGTTGCAGTTGGCGTAGGTGGCGTCGTAGGCCTCCGAGTCGTCCCAGATGCCGGTCTGGGCCAAGTTGGTGGGCCTTGCGCCGACGAGCTCGTAGTCGGGGTTGGCCTCCAAGAAGAAGTCCAACAGGTCGTCCCAGATGCGGGGCATGACCTTGCACCAGTCCAAGATCTTGCCAAGCTGCGCGTAGTACTCGTTGAACGACGTGGTGGTGATCGTGGTGGAGACACCGCCGGGGACGAGCGTGGAGGGGTGGGGGTACTTGCCGTACATCAGCATGCACATGATGCGCCCCACCCGGGTCCATTCCAGGGCCTCGAGGTAGATCTTGCCCGTGAGGGGGTTCATGGCGTCCATGATGTCTTTGATGGTGGTGTAGCCGTGGATGTCGCCGTGCGGCGACAGGGTCTTCTCGGCCCGGGTCACCAGCTCCGGGTTGGTCACCGACACCAGGGCGGTGGAGTAGTCCGGCCCGGCCAGCAGGCCCAGGTGCAGGGGGCGGTCGTAGAACATCTCGGCCACCGCACCGAGGTTGCGGACCTCGACGCCCAGGGGCGGCGGGCAGATGCCGAAGGCCATCTCGATGGTCAGGGCGGAGCAGGTGGCGTGGACGCCGCCGCACACCCCGCAGGCCCGGGAGGAGATGTCGATGGCGTCACGGGGGTCACGGCCCTCGAGGATGACCTCATAGCCCCGGAAGAGCATGGCCCGGGAGTGCGCATCGACGGCCCGGCGGTTCTCCAGGTCCAGCACGGTGTGCACGGCCAGGGCCCCGGCGACGCGGGTCATGGGGTCGATGTTCCAGTCCCGCAGGCGGGGCGGGGCGGCCAGCTGGGCCCCGGGGCCCGCCTTGCGCCGTACGTAGCCCTTCGGCTCGGCCACCGTCACCGAATAGGGGTCCTTGACCCCCTCCTTGAGGCGTGCCTTTCCGCCACCATCGAACTCGATGGGGAGATTCTTGAAGCACATGGAGACCGTGCCTCCCTTTCGCGTGGGGGACGTACGTCGCGCTGCTCCGACCGCCAAGGTGACAGGCCTTGGCCTATTGCCTGTAAGAAATGGTAACTGCTCGGGACACTGAGGGTCAACAGGTTCCGCGTCTGTCAAATCGAGCGGGGGGGACCCTGCCGGGCGGCCGAACGGGGCTACGTCCGTCGGGCTCGGGGTCCGCCGGGCTCGGGTCGGCTCCTATCTCTCCACGGCCTCCAACGACGCCACACCGGGCTGGGTCCCGTCGCTGCGCAGCCTGGTGAGACCGTCGGCCCGGCCCTTGAGATACCGGTCGAAGAAGTCGACCGTGGTCCGGATCACGACGGTCGGCCGCGTGCCGGTCATCGCTCCCGTGAAGGCTCCGACATGGTCGGCGCCGGGAAGGGTCACGAAGAACTTGGGCGGCGCCGAGTCGGCGAAGGCCTGCCGGCCGGCGCTGTACGGCACCACCTCGTCGGCGTCGCCGTGGACGAACAGGGTGGGTGTCGGGTCGCTCGCGGTGAACTGCCCGTTCGGCAGCGGGATCTCGTTGCCCGACAGCACCACGGCCGCAGTCACCCGGTCGTCGTGGCAGCACGTGTTCAGCACGACACCCAGCGTGGTGGACGCGCCCATCGAGTGGCCGGCGACGGCCATGTGGCCCGGGTCGACCGCGCCCCGCAGCGGCCCGTCACCGTGGGCCAGGAGGAGGACCTGGGTGATGACGAAGCTGACGTCGCCGGGCTGGTTGGGCAGGTCGTTCTGGGTCGGGCCGCCGGGCGCCATTCCGTTGGAGAGTGGGAACGTCGGCGCCGCGACCACGTACCCGGCAGCCGCCCACGATCGGATCAGGCCGTCGTAGGCCGCGGGCGAGCCGGTGAAGCCGTGGGCGAAGACGATGAGCGGGAACGGCCCGCCCGGCGCGATGGGGACCGGTCGGCCACCCGCCGCCGACCCAACCGCCGCCGGGTAAAGGAGGGTCGTCACCAGCGTACGGGCCGGCTGTGCGGCCACGTCGCCGTTCGCCGGCGTGGGCCGGCGGGTGTCGACGAAGGTCTCGGCCAGGCGCCCGACGGCGAAGCCACCGACGGGGGTGGCCGCGGAACCGGTGGTGGTCCGGCCGCCGGAACCGCCGCAACCGACCAGCAGGGCGGCGGCGAGCACAGCGGCGAGCACGATTGCGGACGGCCGCCCGGCCTGGCGCCCGCGCCACGCCACCGCTACGGGAGCGACGACGGCAGCGACTGCTCCAGCTCGCACAGGGGGGCGAACAGGTCGCCGTCGGCCGCCACCCGGTCCAGCACGTCCGGCGCCTCGAAGACCAGGGAGTCGGGGTCGCCGCAGTCCACCGTGCGCTCCACCTCCTCCCACGTCACCGGGGTGGAGACGGTGGGCCGGGGCCGGGCCCGCAGGGAGTAGACGCAGATGGTGGTCTTGGAGTCGTCGTTCTGGCTCCAGTCGATGAAGACCTTGCCCGTGCGGAGCTCCTTCTTCATCACCGACAGCACCTCGCCCGGGTGGTCCTGCTCCAGGCGACGGGCGAGCGCGTGGGCGAAGGGCTTGGTCTCGTTGTAGGTGACCGGTGTGTTGAGCGGGACGTAGAGCTGCAGGCCCTTGGAGCCCGACGTCTTCGGGAAGGACCGCAGGCCCATGGCGTCGAGCGCCTCCCCCAGCCACAGCGCCACCAGGCCACACTCCACGACGGTGGCGGGCGGTCCCGGATCCAGGTCGAAGACGACCATGCTGGGCTGCTGGACGTCGGACGCGTAGGCCAGCGACGTATGCAGTTCGAGCGAGGCGAGGTTCGCCACCCAGACCAGGCCGGCCAGCTCGTCGATGAGGCAGTAGTTGACGTCAGCCTTGTTGCGGGCGCTCCACACCGCCAGCGTCTCCACCCACGGCGGCCGGTGCTTGGGGCAGTTCTTCTCGTAGAAGAACTGCCCGTCGATCCCGTTCGGGTAGCGCTTCAGGGTGAGCGCCCGTTGCCGTAGGTGAGGCAGCAGGGCGGGGGCGATCCGGGTGTAGTAGTCGATCACCGCGCCCTTGGTGAAGCCGGCCTCGGGATAGAGCACCTTGTCGAAGTTCGACAGCTTGAGCTGCCGGCCCTCGACCTCCACGTCGACCGAGGCCGGGGAGGGGCTCACTTCTTCTTGGGCTTCCGGGCCGCATCCTCGCCGTCGGCAGCGGCCGCCGGTTCCTTCGCCGCCCCGCCCTTACCGCCCTTGACCGCGGCCAGGCTGGCTTCGAGGGCGGCCATGAGGTCGACGACCCGGGGCGCCTCCTCGGCCGCCTCCTCCCGGACGATCTCCTGCCCCGACGCCTTCTGCTCGATCAGCTCCAGCACCCGCTTGCGGTACTCGTCCTTGTACTTGGCCGGCTCGAAGTCGGTGGTGAGGGAGTCGATGAGGGAGCGGGCCATCTTCTCCTCCCGCTCGGTGACGTCGACCTCCTCGTCGGGCAGGTCGAGCTCGTCCGGTGGCACCACCTCGTCGGCGAAGAGCATGGTCTCGATGACGAGGGCGTTGCCGACAGGACGGATGGCGGCCAGGTACTGTTTGGTCCGCAGCACCATCCGGGCGATGCCGACCTTGTTGGTTTCCCGCATGGCGTTGCGCAGGAGGGCGTAGGCCTTCTGGCCGCCCTTGTCGGGGACCAGGTAGTACGGCCGGGCGTAGTACATGGGGTCGATGGTGTCGAGGTCGACGAAGTCCTCGATGTCGATGGTCTTGGTGGCCTTGGGGTCGAGAGCGTCGAGCTCGTCAGGCGTAACGGTGACGTAGGTGTCCGGCCCGAGCTCGTAGCCCTTGACGATCTGGTCGAACGGCACCTCCTCACCGGTAGCCGCCGACACCCGTTTCTGTTTCACCCGGGCGTTGGACTTGGCGTCGAGCTGATGGAAGCGCACGTCCTTCGACGACACCGCGCTGTAGAGCTTCACGGGCACGTTCACCAGCCCGAAGCTGATCGCGCCGCTCCAGATGGGTCGGGGCACCGGCCACCTCCTTCACCGACGATGGTAGATGGCCGCCGCCCCGTTTCGGGGCCGGTTCTGTGGTTAGCGTGGCGTCCATGGCA
>JALYYN010000278.1 GCA_030946525.1 Actinomycetota bacterium
ACCTTCAACGTGGCGGACAACCTCTGGCCGGACGACGACACCGACCCGTGGCCACCGTGCCCATTGCACGGCGGCTATCCACTCAATCCCGGCATGGCCGGCGGCATTGCCGCGTGGATCTGCCTCCTCCGTGATCCGTCGGTCGCGATCCTCGTCGGGGCACTGGGCGGCGAGCACTCGACCGTGTCTCCTTATCCCTGAGCCTTCAGAGTGGCCCGGGTGACCCTGACCGCCAGCCGTGGGTCACGGTCGAGCGTCGTCCGGCGACGCGTTCCGGTGGACGCATCCAGAGCGGTAGGCGCCCATAACAAAAGCTCGGCCCTGCGGCGCGCCCGCCGCAACGATGGCGCCGCCAAGCGGCGGCGGGCGGCGGACGCGCTCAGCGCGATGGAGCGCAGCGGGGAAGCCGTCACCTTCCCGGCCGTCGCCCGCCGGGCGGGCGTGTCCGTGTCGCTCCGCTACGCGGACGGGTGAGCTCAGCTCGCGCATCGCCAGCGTCCGCGACCGCCAGCGCCAGGCCGGCACTGACCGGGCCTGGCGGCTGCCCGCCCGCTCACTCGTCACCGAGCAGAGCCTGCGCAGCGAGCTGGCCAACGCGAAGGAGCGCACGCGCCGCCTCGCCGAGGAGGTCACGGTGCTCCGGCGAACGGCTTGGCCGCCACCTGGGCGGTGTCGCCGACGTCGCTCGCGGAGAAGCCCTCAGCCCTCTCCTCGATCAGCTCGAACAACGCGCCGCCGAGTTTGAGGCCGAGAACCACCGGCAACCCCGGCGCATCTCTCAGCTCGAAGTCGAGGTGCGGGAACTCACCGAGACGCTCGATGCTGCTCGGGCAATGAACCGGGAGCTCATGAACGAGCTCAACCGCAACGCCGGCGAGACTGGGATCGGGACCCGACGCGTCATCAAGGCTGAAGGTGTGTGGGCTACGTCCGTCACACAGAAGTGCCTGCGCGATCAGCACCTTTGCGCGCGACTACAAGAGAACAGCAGCCGCCGTCGACCGCCTCCTGCACCACGCCCATGTCTGCGTCACCACCGGCGACAGGGTGCGTCTCCAGTAGGCGACCACCGGGAAGGGGTTGAAGCCACTGGCCTGATGCGTGCAGTTCTGGTGGCCGTCTCCGCGCGGTTCTCATGGCGCCAGCGCGCAGTTCTCGTGTCCGCCTCCGCGCGGGTTCTCCTGGCCATTGATGCGATGAAGGAGCGCAGATCCGCTCCCGCGTGACGGGGTGGTGATCACCAGCCCCGCGCCGAGCGAGGAGGGTTGAAGCCGGTGCTCACCCTGATGGTCGTGTACGAGTGCCCGGGTTGCGGAGAGCGACTGCTGGAGCGCCGCTGCCCGGACTGCAACCTGTTCTGCAAGTCGTTGGGCCGCGGCGGGAACTGCCCCTCCTGCGGTGAGACGGTCACGGTCGAGGAGCTGGGCGAGTGAGCGGGGCCTCCGCTTCCCGCCGGCGACCGAGTGTGGTGAACACTCGGGCTTCCGAAGGCAACACCAACGACAAGGGAGGCCCCAACGTGGAACGACAGTACGTCGGCATCGACCTGCACCGGCGCCGATCGGTGATCGTGCGCATGACGCCCGAGGGCGAGAAGCTCGACGTGGTCCGCATCGAGAACGACCCGGTGGCCATGGCCCTGGAACTGGCCAAGGCCGGTCCCGACCCCGAGGTGATCCTGGAAGCGACCTATGGGTGGTACTGGGCCTCGGACCTGCTCCAGGCCAACGGTGCCACCGTGCACCTTGCCCATCCCCTGGGCAACAACTGGGGCCACCGCCGGGTGAAAAACGACGAGCGCGACGCCACCGACCTGGTCGACCTGCTGCGCCTCGGCCGCCTGGCCGAGGCCTGGATCGCCCCGCCCGAGCTCCGCGAGCTCCGGGAACTGGTGCGCTATAGGGCCAAACTGGTGGCCCTGCGCTCGGGGCTCAAGGCCCAGGTGCACGCGGTGCTGGCCAAGGAAGGCGTCCGGGTGCCCATGACCGACCTGTTCGGCGTGGCCGGGCGGGCCCTGCTCGATGACTGCGAGCTGGGCCGGGCCTATGCCACCCGGGTGGAGTCGCTGCGAGACATCATCGCCCTGTTCAACCGTGAGATCGCCATGCTGGAGGGCATCGTCGGCCGCCAGCTGGCCGACCACGACGGTTACCGGGCCATCCAGGCCATCCCCGGGGTGGGCCCGGTGCTGGGGGCGGTGTTCGCGGCCGAGATTGGCGACGTGACCCGGTTCTCCGGGCCCGACCGCCTGGCCTGCTGGGCCGGCCTCACCCCCCGCCACCGGGAGTCCGACACCACCGTGCGGCGGGGGCCGATAACCAAGCAGGGATCGAAGCTGGTGCGCTGGGCCGCCATCGAGGCGGTCAGCCGCCAGCGGGGTGGGACGTTCATCGAGGCCCACTACCACCGCATCGCCGAGCGCCGGGCCAACCGAAACATCGCCCGGGTGGCCGCCGCTCGCAAACTTCTCACCCTCGTCTTCTTCGGCCTGCGCGACGGAGAGATCCGCTGCCTGGCCGAAAAGGCGGGGTGAGCCAGCTCGGGCGCAGCCAGGGCGCGCACTCGCGACGTGTCATGACCCCCGCAAGGCGTGGTCGCCCTCTTGATTGAGTCCGCCTGGCTGCGGCCGCACCGCTCCATGCCGCCCCCTCTGGCGCGGCGAAGGGATGACCGGCACCCGAGCTTCCTCGGCGTTGCCGGCCCCGAGAGCCCTCGGGACCTGGAGACGGCCCACTGCGCCCTGACCCCGACCAAGGAGAACAGCCCGACCTAGAAAGCAAAGGCGCTGCCATGAAGCCCTGGCGGGCTTCAACGACCATTGTGCTCGCGGCGCTTGCCCGGGCCGTCAAGGCTTCCCCATTGGGCGGCCTGCGGCCGGCCTTGACCGCCCTCCTCCTCACCCGCCGGCAGGGGAAACCCGGCGGGGCATCGGCGCGTGCCCTCTACACGTCCTCACTCCGGGCAGACCCCGGAATCGTGCCGACTCTTCGAGCGAGCGCTGCTTGACAAAAGGCGCTCCTTCAGGGATGACCCCGGAATCGTGCCGACTCTTCGAGCCGGCGCTGCTTGACAAAAGGCGCTCCTTCAGGGATGACACGTCGGACACCGGGTTCGTCGGTTCCCTTCTTTCCGCACATGGCGCGTCGCCGCTGGGCCGACGCGGAGCAGTAGCGTCGCCCCCCGGCGCCGCCGTACCGCGGTTCGGGGGACCACCGTGGATGACGCCGGGGCGCCGACTCCGCGGACCTTGCCCGGGCGGGTGCCAGCGTCGACCGGCGATGACCCTGTTGCGCCCGCCGCGCGCGCCAAAATGGGCCCGTGCACATACGAATACTGACCGGCGCGGCGGGCGTCACGCTGCTGTCCCTTCGCTACCTCGCACGGCGGAAGAGCGTCCAGTGGGCAAGCCTCGACCGCCATGTCCTCAATGACCTTCGGCGCGCTCGACCGTCCGGTCAGTCGCCACAATGTGGGACCGCCATTCTCCCGCTGGACCGGCTGCATTTGAAGCGGAGGCCGAGCTGATCCCCAAGCCACTCGCAGGGTGTCGTGGCCCTACGATCGGTCCAGGGTTCAGCCTGGAGCGGCGCGTTGTACCACCGGCCACATCGCTACGCTCACAGAAGGAAGGTTTGGTGTGTGGTATCGGTGCAGCCGCCGTCAGCAGTCGCCTTGGCCTGGTCGATGGCCGATGCCGCCAGCTACTGCAGGCGGCTGTGGACGTCTCTGCCTCACTGGCGTACCTGGGCACCGCGATCATTCGCGACGACCCGACCGTTGCCGTACCTGGCTTCACCTTCGAAGCCTGTCCGGCCACCCAAATGAGAGCGCTCCAGCGGCGCTGGCCGCTTCGCCCCTGGTCCTTCCGGCTTCCAGCCGTGCAACTCGCATCGTCGTCGCGGCGGCAGTCGCAGATCGTCCGTACGCCGGGAGGAGCATCGCCTGTGAACGCCATGCCGGTCGTCGCCGAGATTCTCGGGCCCGACATCCTCATCATCTTGGTTGTCGTGGCCCTGCTGTTCGGTAGCAGTCGCCTTCCCAAGTTGGCCCGCTCGCTTGGCTCGGCCAAGGCCGAGTTCGAGAAGGGGATCGCCGAGGGAGTCAATGGGGTGTCGCCGGTTCCGGATACGCCGCCGGGAGAGAGCATGACCCTGACGCGGGGCGAGCTGAGCGCCATGATCGCCGAGCGCGAGGCGGCGGCGACACGGACCGGCCAGGCGCCGCCCGCTCCGCGCTCAGACGGTCCATCGGGCGAGTGACGGGCAAGGGGCTGTCGCTTGAACCCGGCGGCGGTGCCTGGCTCAGGGACCCCTCTCCGGCATAGCGCCCATCGGGAAGCACCCAGCCGCATTCGGTGGCTGGTCGGGCGACGCAGCGTCGGAGTGGAAGCGGGACTAGTCGGTTGGTCGAGTCGCCGGTGGCGCTGATCATCGCCGCCAGTCACGCCCGCGCGCAGCGGGGCCATGGCAAGACTCTGGCCAGGCTCGCCGAGGTGCCGACGCACCCTAGACCGCTGCCGAGGCGCGCTAATCGAAAGCGCCGACGTCGACGGACGAGAGCCGGCGCACCGCCCATGCCCCCAACGGGTGAGCGAGCACGGCGTCCGCCAGCACGGCAAGGCCCTTCAGAGCAGACCGAGCAGCACTTCCTTCATGGGTTCCACCGAGCGGTGATCCTTCGTCAGCCGAGCACGCTCGGGATCCGATGCTGCGTGGAACGCCTTTTGGCGCGCCGCCTCGGCGAACATCCGGCGAATCGGCCTGACCACCGTGCCTTGCCGTCAGGTGTTCCCCCTGCTGGACGGGATGGCCGGTGGAGCCCAGCGCCTTACCGTCCCCGTCGACGAAGCCGGCGCCCGAGCCGGTAGGACAGCCGGCGCGGCCGCACGTCGGCATCAGCGACCGCGGGGGTGGGCGGATGCTCGTCGGGGTCGACGAGTTGCTGGACGGATT
>JALYYN010000284.1 GCA_030946525.1 Actinomycetota bacterium
GGCGTGGTGCCCGTCGCCGCCCGCTGGCGGGCCGACCACCAGTCGGTCGACCACTCGTCGGCCAGGCCGGCGACGGCGGCCTCGATGCGGGCCGCCAGACGCCGGGCGTCCTCGCCGGTCTCGGCCCGCATCGGCGCGCCGAACACGAGGTGGGCGCCCTGGCCCCGTCCGGCGACCTTGGGCCAGCTCTTTCCCCGGCGCCACAGCCGGCCGGTGCCTTCCAGATACACGGGCACGACGGGGCGGGCGCACCGCAGCGACAGGTAGGCGGCGCCGCCCCGGAACGCCCGGCCCCAGCCGTCGGGGCTGCGCCCGCCCTCGGGGAACATGACCAGGTTCCAGCCCTCGTCGAGTAGCTCGGCGGCCAGGTCGGCCGAGCGGCGGCCGACCTTGATCCGCTCCATGGGGATGGCGCCGATGGTCAGGGCCGAGACCGCCCCCTTGGCCCGGCTGGTGAAGAAGTAGTCGGCGGCGGCGGCGACGATGGCCTTGTGCCGGAACCGCTCCGGCAGCGACGTGAGCAGCAGGGCGGTGTCGAGGTGGCTGTGGTGGTTGGCCACGAAGATGACCGGCGCATCGAGGCCGACCAGGCGGTCCTCGCCGTGCACCTCGGGCGACGCCAGCGCGTGGATGGCCGGGCGCAACACGTCGTCGACGATGACTGCCCGGGCCAGCCGGGCCGCGGGGTTGCGGGCCCAGGACGTCTCGTAGTCGACCCCGGTCCGGCGCACGACCGGCGGCCGGGGGACCGACGTGGGCCAGTTCGGCTTCCCGAGCGGGAAGCGCGCCCCGATCCGGACTCTCAATTGACGTCGGCCCTCACGTGACGTCGGCGAGGAAGATGGGCGGGTTGTGGATGTGGGTGATCGACGGGTTGCGGCCGACCACGTCCTCCGCCATCTCCAGCGCGTCCCGCAGCGTCGAGGCGGGCTTGAAGCCCATGCGCCGCACCGCCCTGGGCTCGCCGCCCACTATGATGACCTGGCCGACGTGTTGCAGGGCGTGGGCGCCCCAGTACCACATGTAGAAGGCGTGCACGCCGTGGTAGGCGTAGCTGTTCCGGTACAGGTGGATGTACCAGGGGTCGTTGGCGAAGTCCTCCTCGAAGCGCTTCTCGATCTCGATGGGGTCGGTGGTCTCCGCCAGGACCTGCTCGAAGAAGTCGATGTAGCTCGGGTGGTGGACGGGGTGGAACTCCCACCGCGTGGGGTGGCTCATGATGACGACGCCGCCCTGGCGGACCAGCGGCTTGCCCCGGTACAGGTTGAAGAAGTAGCCGAGGCCCAGGCACATGACCAGCAGGGGATTGAGGATCGAGTTGACGTTGTAGGGGCCGACGTAGGGCAGGCCCATGGTCAGCACGTCGGCCTGGCCGTCGACCGGCACCAGGTGCTGGCGGTGGAGGCTGTCGAGCGTCAGCTGGTGGACCGCCTCGACTTCGCCGGCCTGCACGCTCGTCATCTTCTGGGGCGACTTCATGTTGTGGAAGATGCTGCGGGCCATGCGGGGGGGCACGTGGTCAAGGCTCTTGGCGGTGGCCATGTACGAGGCCCGGTCACGCGCCGACCACTCCCACTCCCGCTTCTGCAGGAAGCCGAACGGGCTCGGAAAGGTGTCGGTGTTGAGGGTGGTCTCGATCTGGAAGATCTTCACCGCCCCGGCCAGCAGTCGGCCCATCCGCCATGTCGAGTTGTGGAGCTCGGAGTTGGGAGGGTCCATGAACGACCGGCTGTGCTGCATGCCGGTGACGTTGTGGTGGTGCTTGAGGCTCCGGTACGAGGAAAGCCCGGTCATGGTCGACTTGTGGCCGCCGTCCATTGCCACCAGGTTGACGTTCACGTAGACGAGCAGGTCGCTGGTGACGGCCCGCTTGTTCAGCTCGACGTGCTCGCCCAGATCGGTGCGGCCGACGAGGACCAGGTTGTCGTGGTCCTCGGCGTCGTGCTGGGTCAGCATGCCCGACGGGGCGAAGGAGTCGTAGATCCGGTCGCCCAGCATGTGGCGCAGTTCCGGCTCGGTCATGCGCCGGTGCAGCCCGTGGGCCACGATCAGCTCCACGTCGTCGACGCCGGCGGCCGCGGCCATGTCGAGCACGACCTCGATGACCCGCTGGCGGCTGTCGGGCCGCTGCATGGGGGGCAGGGGGACGGCCTGGTTGTCGAAGGCGATGGTCAGCTTCATGCCGGCCCGTAGCAGCGACGGCAGGGGCTGGCTGTCGCCCACCGGGTTGAGCAGGGCGTGGCGGATGGCCCCGTCGGGGTCGGCCAAAGGCTCCATGGGCTCGGCCGGGTACACGACACGGCTCCCGGCCGGCAGGCGCTCCAGGCGGAACCCCTCGCCGTGATGGAACAGGATCGGAGGGGTCGACCGGTCGACCTCGAGGACGAAACCGGGCCTACTCACCGCCCGACTCCCCGGTGTGGCGGATCGGGGCCGTCGGAACGCACCGGATCCGCCGGACCCGCGGCCGACGTCCCGCTCGGGAGGCGGTGCTTCTCGGTTCGGTCGCCGACGGCTCGGTCAACGGTGCTTCTCTCCTCGTAGATCGAAGGCCACCTTGACCGCTCCCCGTGACCCGGCGTTGGCGGCGTGGTCGATGGCCTCACGGTAGCGGTCGAGGGGGTAGGTGGCCGAGACGAGCCGGCCCAGGTCCGCCTCTGCGACCAGGTCGAAGGCCAGATCGAAGGTGCGCTCGCCGCCCTCCTCGACCCCGTAGGCATAGGCCCCGACCAAGCGGATCTCCTTGTGCCACAGGCCGGTGAGGTCCACCGACACCTGCCCGGGCATGCCGACCATGACGACCTGCTCCCGGGGCTTCACGACAGCCAGGGCGTCGGCCAGGCTGGCCGCCGAGCCCACGCAGTCGAAGACCACGTCGGCGCCTCCGCCCACACCGTCGCCCACCATGGGTGACCGGCTGGTCCGCCGGACCGCGCGCCGGACCTCCCCCGGCTCGACGACCACGTCGGCGCCGAGCTCACGGGCCAGCACGCGCTGCTCCGGGTGCTTCGCCGAGGCGATGAGCGTGTCGGGGCCGAGGTGCCGGCGCACGGCCGCGATGGTGCACAACCCGACCGTTCCCGCACCCAGCACCACGACGGTCGAGGGGTGGCCGGGCCCGGCCCGGTGGGCGGCATGGACGGCGCAGGCCGCGGGCTCGACCATGACCGCAGCCTCGTCGGTCATGCCATCGGGGACCGGGTGCAGCTGGCTGTCGTGGGCGACCAGGGCGGTCGACCAGCCCCCGCCCGTGTCGGAGCAGTAGCCGGTCTGCAGCCCGGGCTCGAGCAGGCCGAGGGCGATGTTCTGGCAGCTTCCGGTGCGGCCCGCAGCGCAGAACGGGCACGGCGGCTCGATGCCCCGGGGCCCGCAGCTGAGCACGGGCTCGACGACCACCCGCCCGGAGGCGGCGTCGGCCACGATCTCGTGCCCCGGCACGAAGGGGAACGACACGATCGGTTCGAAATACCGCGACGACCTCCCGTCGATCGTCGACAGGTCGGATCCGCAGATCCCGGCCAGCCGGGGCCGGATCCGCTGCCACCCCGGGCCCGGCAGTGCGGGTTCGTCCGTGTCCGCCAGCTTGAGCGGACCGATCCGTCCTCCGGAGCCGGGAAGCACAGTCCCGGCCAGCCGGGCGGCGGCGTAGCGGGGGAGGGAACGCTCGAAACGCAGGGCCCTCACCGAACACCACCCGGCAACTGGTGACGATCCGACACGCCAGGACGTGTAGGACCGTCACCGGTTGGCCGGCCGGAGCGGCGGAGGCGGGCGCGGGCGATGACCGCGTCGGGCTGGGCCCGGCCCAGCAGGCGGGGCCCGAGCGGCAGGAGCGGCACCGGCGCTCCGGGCGACTTGGTCCACTGCTCGATGTGCCAGCCCCGCTTGCGGGCGATGGCGGCCAGCTTGGGCTCGGCGTTCACGGCCACGGGATGTCCGACCGCCTCGAGCATCGGAAGGTCACTGGCCGAGTCGGCGTAGACCACCGACTCGGCGAGGAGCAGGCCTTCGGCCGCCGCGTAGTCGGCCATGGCGATGGCCCGGGCCTCGCCGGTGGGCGGGGCGTCGATCAGCTCGCCCGTGAACCGGCCGTCGCGCTCTCCGAGCCGGGCGCAGACCACGTCGTCGAAGAGGGGCCGGAGGGGTTCCACCACGAAGTCCAGGGCACCCGTGATGAGCACCGTCCGGTGCCCCAGGGCCCGGTGCTCGCGCACCCGGCGGATGCCGGCCGGGAACGACTTGGTGAGAAGCAACTCGCTGAACAGCTCCCACGCGTCGGCCCGCAGCCGGTCGGCGGGCGCGCCCTTGTACCGACGATAGAAGTGGCGGAGGAAGTCGCCCCGGTCCTTGCGGTCGAGGGCGAGCAGGCCCGGCCCCTGGCGCAGCATGTCCAGGGTGAACCTGGTGCGCGCCTCGTCGGGCAGTCGGCGGCTGGCCAGCCACGAGTACGACTCGACGACGTTGGACGCGATCAGGGTGTTCTCAAGGTCGAAGGCGGCGATGTGGCGGTCGGGGGAGAGGATCGACTTCTTGCCCCGCTCGTAGCGGTTCGGCCCCTCCCGAACACCCCCGGTGGTCCGGACCCGGGCCTGTCGCACCACCGACGGCAGGTGGATGACCTGCACGTAGTGGCGCCAGTCGATGACGTTGGTGTCGAAGTTGAACGTCGCCTGGTCCTCGGGCGACAGGCTCTCCCAGAGCGCCCGGAGGCGGGTGTCGTCGAAGAGGGCCTCGGTCTCGGCGTAGGCGCCGTACAGGCGGACGTAGTCGAGGGCCCGCTCGCCCTGGTCGCGCCGCTCCTCGATGCGGGCGGTGATCTCTGCCCGCGTGCCACGGATGGGCAAGGCGGCGACCACCTTCTCGGCCCGCTGGAGCGCCTTCACGCCCCGTTGGAGCTGGCGCTGGGCCCGACCGCGTCCCGAGAACGACCAGTCGGGGGCGACGATGGGCTGCCCGTCGGCGTCGTACAGGGGATTATCGAGGAAGTACTCCCGGACCAGGTTGACCAGGTTGCGGTAGTACAGCGGGTTCCGGTTCCCGGTGGCCACCTGGTAGACGCCGTGGCCGTCCGGCTCCGGGCCCTTGGCCGCCACCGTGATGATGGTGGCCACCACCATGTCGACCGGGATGACGTCGACCACGCCCTCCG
>JALYYN010000295.1 GCA_030946525.1 Actinomycetota bacterium
ATGGTCTGGAACTGGCCTGACGTCGAGGCCTGGGCACGGAAGACAGGACGGCTTCCTTGACCCTCGCCGGTGTGCTGCGGTTGCTCTCCGGATTCGGGCTCATCGCCCTTCTGGCGCTCCTCACGAAACGGTATGGTCGGCCCCGCAGGTGAGTGACCCGACGGAGTTCCTGGCCCGACTGGGGCGTGGACGATGAAGTCGGGCAGGCTTCCGTGACCCTGGCGGAGGTGCTCGGGTTCGCACTCATCGGCGTCCTTCTGACGATGCTCTACGACCAACGTCGACGACGTTGAGCCGGCCACCGGCATCACGAATCCCAGCCTTGTAACCTGAGGGGCGGTGACGCCGCACGAGCAGGCCGTACACGCCCTCCTGACCGGCTCATGGGGCGCTCAGAGCATTCTGCCGAAGCGCCCGGCGTGGATGGCCGACAGCGCGTGTCTTGAGCATCCCGAGGTCCAGTTCATCCCGTCGAACACGCGGACCGAGGAGCGCTCCGTTGAGGCCCGTGCAATCTGCGCCGGCTGCCTCTGCAGGGCCGAATGCGCCGCCTACGCCCTGGCCGACCCCGACCTGCTCGGCATCTGGGGTGGGACGACCACGGCAGGACGCCGTGTGATGCGAAAGCGGGCGGCGTGAGTGCCCGGGGCTAGGACCCGGAGTCGCCAGCGAGCGGTGCCCCGGCGGCTGCCGTGGTGTAGAAGGGCAACCGCCAGTGGTCCGCACTCTCGCCATCAATCTCAAGCCGCCATTCGAACTGGCTTGAAGGCGCTAAAGGCAGCGGGCTGAAATTGATCGCCACCGGCAGCGGCAACTCGGTACCCGCAGGAATCCCGGCGGGCCGGCCGACCTCGAAGAGCGATTCGACGACCACTATCTGCTCTCCCACCGGCGTAGGTACCGCTACGGGCTGTCCGTCAGCTGTCACCAGCGAGAGCGTCCAGCGGTGTTGGCGGTTGGCCTGGTTCCAGGGCACTCCGATCAGTATTGCAATGCTGATCGGAGCCCCGTGGGTGTTGACCGCCAGACCCCCGCCGTTGATGTAGAGCTTGCCCTCGGCCGCCTGTGCGTGATCGCACAGGATCATGGTGGCCTTCAAGTTACGCCGGCACCCTCGGCTGGGAGATGCGGGGCGACTGCACAGCCGGGGCCATGCGGTGGTTCCAGGTCGTTCCCGACGCCGCTCCTTTGCGAGCGATCGAGGCGTTCGCCTCGAACACGAGGAAGGTGGCCCTCGCCGCGAGGTTCGTGACGTCCGCCGGTACCCCACTCTGGACGGCCTGATCGAACTCCTCTGGAGTCATGTCGGTGTCGTCGTAGCCCTGTGCGCTCATAGCCTCATGATGCCCCTTCTACGCCTCTACGTACATAGCCGTTCCGAGGAACCAGGTTCCGTCGACCTCATCCAGCGGGTAAAGGACCGCCTGAAGTCGTCGTCCTTCGTAGGTAGTGCCGATCACGAGCAGTCGACGCCCACGCTCTGGGTGCTCGTGCCACCACGCTCGAACCAGATGAGTGAAGAGCACCGCTTCCCGAACCTCGGTGACCGTCACTGGGGGATGCTTGGCGGCCAGCTTCGCCGCGATGGCGTAGGACACCCGAACCTCGGCGATGTAAGCCGCCTGGCACCCCTTTCGGAAAGTTCGGGTGAGGCTACCCCTGACGCTCACCCCGATCCGAGATCACACAGGTTGCACTGGGTGGCTGAGGACCCGCGACTGGAGCGGGCCGCGACGGGTGGGCATCTTGCGCCAAGCGCAAGGTGCAAGGGTGTCTCGGTGGGATCGGCCGGCGGCACGGACTCTTACCGTCCGTTCGATGTCCCCCAGCTGGGCCGCCATCGTCGTCCTGGTGCACATCTGGTGCACATGACAGCGGTTAACGACGAGTAGCAACGGATAGTGACGAGTAGGTAAAGTCGCAGGTCAGAGGCGGTTTTCGACCGTCAGCGCAGGTCAGCGATATGCTCGGATTAGCCCTTACAAGGCAGCGGTCGGGGGTTCGAGTCCCTCAGCGCCCACCGACAGTTCTCTTTCAAACCCCCGACCATGTCGGTTCGACCCCAGCTTCGCCAGTCGGCGCCCGCGCTGGGCCAGTTCTCGGCAGCCGGCGGGCGAGACGATCGACATCCAGGCCTGGCTGCGAATGCAGTGCGCCGTGTTCGTATTTCCCCCGGAGGATCCTCATGCCTTCGTCGGCGAATCGAAACGGCGCTGCGAACGTGCCCACGACTCACGCCGAGTAGGGGGAACCAGAGACGGTGCCGCTGGAGCCCGACGAAGCCCCCCGGACGGACCATCCGCAATTGTGTACAGGTTTGCCTGCCGTCGTCCCCGGAGGTGGCTTCTCACGCCCACCCGGCGACCCTGCACACCGGCACCCGACGGCTACCCGTGGGAGCGGAGACCCGGTACCCTTGCGCCGTGAATCTACGCCTCGCGGAAGGGCCGGATGTCGCGGCGCTTCCTCTCGGCGCCGATCAGATCGCCAGGTGTAGGGTCGATTTCGGCGCAAAGAATGATGACTGCGAGATGTGGACGGATTGCGAACAGCTCGCCGCGCGTTTCTGGTCATTTTCCGATGGTCCGGACCGAGAGACGGCTTGGCATCATCTGTTGCTCTCCGTCGGCAACTTCAAACGGCAGACGCCCATCCGTCGGACCCACCTCCCGGCCTCGCTGCGCGAGGTCCCCGCTGCGCGGGCCAGCTTCGACTTGCCGGACGGTCGGCGCATCGAGCGCGACAATCCGAACTCGTGGCCTGCGCTGTGTAGTACCTCAGGTGTCGGCGCAGCAACCGCGACAACGCTGCTCTCGGCGCTCTGGCCCGGCCGGCATGTCATCATCGACCAGGTGGCCTGGTCTGTCACCGTCGCTCTGCGAGCAACCGAAGGGCGAACTACACGAAGGATCCCAGCAGAGGCGACCACCCCTCTTCCCGACATCAGCTGGGACGATTACTGCCTGTACCTGCCTGTCGTATGCGCTACTGCCCGCGAGATGGAATGCGAACCCGTGGACGTGGAGCGGACCCTGTATGTTTTGGGCCTCAAGCGTAGGGGGGACGGCGATTCCTGGCTGAGCTTCGGCGAGGGGATCAAGGTCGCGTAGGGGCCCGACCTCGGCCGGGACGGCATCATTCCCAGGTGCGTAGCCCGACAGGCCGGTGACCAGACCGCTCCGAGGCCCGCGCCCCTGCGCGGGCTGCCTTCGGACGGGAGGAATGCACTCCCCATGTCCTGACAGACCCATGAGCGGCTTGGCATCTGGGTGTCGCTCGGACCACGGTCGAACGCAGGGAAGATGCGGATACGAGAGGCTGCCTCTAGAAGCCTACATGCGGCGCCTTGGGCGCCTGGTCCCCGCAGCCGCGGCCGACGACTGCCATGATGAGGAGCGTGGGCCCGGCATCGAACATCAGCCTGCTCTCGCAGCCTTTGTACTCGGTTGGCGAAGCCGCTCGCCTTCTTGAGGTGCCGACTCAGAAGCTTCGGCGGTGGCTGGACGGCTTCACTGTAGGTGACCGCACATACCAGCCCGTGATTCGGCCGGAGCGGACTGGTGCAGATGAAGTCACATGGGCCGAGTTCGTCGAGGCGGGACTGCTTCGAGAATACCGGGCCAAGCTGCCGCTCCAGCGGCTCAGGCCGCTGATCGACGAGATGCGCTCGACCTTCGGTGTGCCGTACCCATTGGCACACTTTCAACCGCTCGTTGACCCCAAGAAGCGGGAGCTGGTCCTGAAGCTCCAGGAGCGAGTTCAGCAAGGGGTCGGGCTGGAGGCGGAGCTTCTCCTCGTCCACCGCGGGAAAGGTGAATGGCAGGTCCAGTGGGCTGAGCCGGTGCGAGCCTTTCTTGAGAAGGTGGAATTCGACCCGGACGGCGTCGCCGAACGGATGCGCCCTCTCGGCGCTGAGTCTCCCATCCTCATCGACCCCCGCCTGTCCTTCGGGATTCCACAGGTCGGCGGCGTCAGAACAGAACTGCTTGCCGAGTCCTACGCCTCTGGTGAGGGCTTTGACGCGATCGCTGGGAGCTGGGGCCTTGAGATCACCGATATCGAGGCGGCAGTTCGCTGGGAGCTCAGGATCAAGCGGGCGTCCTGAGCGCCACGTATTACTTCGACGCCAGCGTCCCTATAGACGTGGGACGAGCGCTGTCACTCGTCCGTTCCGACGTGCTCTACCCAGGCGCTGCCGGGTGCCCTGTGACCACTCCTGCGATGCCAGACACGGACTGGTTGCCGATCGCCGGAAGGAACGCCTGGATCGTGGTGATGAGAGACAAGCGGATTCGCTCTAGGCCGCGGGAACGCCAAGCGCTACTTGAGCATGGCGCCCGAACATTCTGCCTCACAGGGGCTGGCAACTACTCGAAGTGGCGAGTCCTGGAGTTGGTCGTGCAGTCCTGGCCTGAGATGGAGGCCAGGGCGGCAGAGGACGGCCCTTACATTTACGCGTTGACGCAGGCGGGCCCACGTCGGATCGTCTGAGCGGCAGCACCAACTTCCGCAAGCGAAGGGACCGATCCCCGTGCACACAGATTGCACCACGTGCTGCGCTGACGGCCATCTTGCGCAAGCGCAAGGTTCAACGGTTGTCTCAGCGAAGGGAAGTCCCGGCCACGACGCCACCAAGGGGTGGGCCGCCACCGGGGTAGAACCCGGGTCGTGCACGACCACCGCCCGGCCGGAGCCGACGACCATGTCCCTGGGTGAGGCGCCGGGTGGCCCCGGCTCCTCCGCGGCCTGGCTGGTCGTCCCGATCGGCATCGTCACCGCCCTTGGCGTCATCGGCAGCGCCCTGACGCCGACGCTCGCCGCCCACCACCCGCTCGTGCTGATCGCCTTGGAGGCGCGGGACCGGAACCTGTTGCTGGCCCGCCACGTGGCGTTTCCGACGTACTTCCTCGTGGGTTCGCTCCGCCGCTTCTCGTCCGACCCCCTCTACTTCCTGCTGGGTCGTCGCTACGGCGACGCGGCCGTGCGCTGGCTGGAGCGCCAGGGCGGCGGGGCGATCGTCAGGGTCACCGAGGCTGCGTTCCGTAAGGCCGCGTACCCGATGCTCGTCATCTTCCCGGGCGCCGTGGTGTGCGCGCTGGCCGGCGACGTCGGCATCGCTCCCGGTGTCTTCGTCACCCTGACGGTGCTGAGGACCTTCGCCGCCGTCGCACTCATCCGGGTCCTCTCCGATGCCTTCTCGGGCCCCGTCGACGCCGTCCTGCACTTCTTCGACCGGACGAGCCTTCCCGCCACGGTGGTCAGTGTGGTGCTGGTCGGGGCGTGGCTGGTCTGGGAGCGACACAAGCGGGGCGGCGGCGAGCCTGCCGACCCGGCCGAGGGCGCGGAGGGTTGACCCGCCCCGCCGGTCAACCGGCGGTGGCGATGGACGGCATGTCGGCCAGAGCGGCCGCCCGGGGCGTGGCCGCCCGGCGGC
>JALYYN010000310.1 GCA_030946525.1 Actinomycetota bacterium
ACCGCCGAAAGCTGCGGCACCGCCGAAAGCTGCGGCACCGCCGAAAGCTGCGGCACCGCCGAAAGCTGCGGCACCGCCGAAAGCTGCGGCACCGCCGAAAGCTGCGGCACCGTCGAAGTCTGCGGCACCGTCGAAGTCTGCGGCACCGTCGAAGTCTGCGGCACCGTCGAAGGCTGCGGCGGCCAAGTCCACCTCATCCGCACCCAAGAAGACCTCGGCAGCGGCCAAGAGTGCCAAGCCGGCAGCTACGAAATCCACCACCGTCCGAAAGGCCGCCGCCAAGTAGCGTTAGGGCGCCGGCGAGGGGACGGACCGGAAGTCGTTGCGCAACCAGCCTGCTGAGGGTCAGGGGACGGGCGGTGCCCATGGGAACCTCGGGGCAGACGGTGGCCGGCAAGCCGAGGGATGCCTTTTCACCGGCGGGGCAACGAGAGCGGGACGCGCTTAACGCCGAACGAGCGCGCCGTCCTCGATCGCTCCTTCCACGTCCATGCTCTCATCCGGCCGGGCTGATTGTCTGCGGAGGGGTGTTGGCAATCGCATCGCGACGCGCGCATCGCCATCGACGCTTTTGCCGGTGAGCGTCAATTGGACTCCAGAATCGCGTCATCGCGAAAGTCAGCGAATAGGGACTGGGCGGCGGGATCGACGAACACGACCGACAGGGCGCCGACCATGCCACCGGTGCCGGGCATCGTCACGTTTCGAACGTTGGCCGGGTCGATGGACAGGGCCAGGCGCCCGAGCCGGTAGAGGTCACCGAGCCCGACGCCGTCGAGGGTCGTGTGACGAGCGAGCACCGCCATCCACTTGAGGGTGTTGGCAATCGCGGGCTGGGAGGCACGAAGCTGGGCCAGCGCGGTCAGGATGAGAATGCCCTGGTCCTGGGTCCGGGTGAAGTCGTTGCCGACCAGGTGGCGGTTGCGGGCGAAGGCCAGCGCAGCGCCGCCGTCCATGTGTACCGGACCGGCGGGGAAGATGGCACCGGAGATCTTGTCGTCCATGGCCACTGGGACGTTGACGGTGATCCCGCCGAGCTCATCGACCATGTCGCTGAAACCCTGGAAGCCGGTGCTCAGCACCATGGAGATGTTGATGCCCACCAGGTCCCCGACCGCCTTGGCTTCCAGTACCGCGCCGCCGCGCCGGTAGGCCGAGTTGATCTTGTCCAGTTTGGCGCCCGGGATTGGTACCCAAGAGTCCCGGGGAATGTTGAGGATGGTCGCCTTGCCGGCAGAGGCGTTGATGCCGATCACATGGAGAGCGTCGCCGTCGGAGGAGGTATCACCGCCTTTGGCGTCGTTGCCGATCACGAGCACGAAGACGGGTGTGTCGGGCACCGGGGCGAAACTGGCTTGGTCCAGCTTGTGGATCTCGACGGCGGTGCGGCCCGACGCCGGCAGCACAGCACCGAGGCCGAAAGCCATCACGCTGCCAGCGAGAAGAACGCGCCCTATCCGAAGCTGCCTCACCGCTCGAGTCCCCGGGGAGAGTCCAGCGAGACCCCAGGACCCATCGGCACGGGTGTGCCGTCGTGCCCTTGGGCAGCGTTGCCGGGTTTGCTCGCCCAGCGCATCGCCTCAACCCGTGGCTGAGGCGGGTAGCTCAACCACTCCCGCCTCGCGCTCCGCACTCTGGTGGGAGATCCGGACGAGCAGGGCGATCAGGACGTAGTTGGCCACCAGCGAGGAGCCCCCGTAGGACACAAACGGGAGGGTGACGCCGGTCAGCGGCAGCAGCCTTGTCACTCCGGCGAGGATGTAGAAGGCCTGGAAACCCATGGCCGCAGTCAGTCCGGCAGCCAGCAGCTTGTCGAAGGGGCGATGGGCGGCCAGGGCGACCCGCAGTCCGGCTCCGATGAGGAGCAGGAAGGCGGTGAGGATGGCCAGCGTTCCCACCAGTCCGAGCTCCTCTCCGATGGCGGCGAAGATGAAGTCACTTGCCACGACAGGGATGCGCTGGGGGCTGCCCAGGCCCAGGCCGGTACCGGCCACGCCGCCGGCGGCGAAGGCATACATGGCCTGGATGATCTGGTAGCCCTGAGCGTTGGCATGGGGCCAGGGATTGACCCACACCTGGATGCGGTCGTGCACGTGAGTAAACAGCCTCGACGCGGCGAAGCCTCCGCCCACGAACAGCACTGCCCCCAGACCCAGGTAGGCAAGCCGGCCGGTGGCCATCCACAGCATGGACACGAACAGAGTCAGAAACAGTAGGGAGAAGCCGATGTCGCGCTCGGCCGTCATGATGACGAGCGAGAGACCGGCGGCCAGGACGACTGGTCCGAACTGGCGCAAATCCGGAACGAGCACCGAACCCCAGCGCTGGCTCGCCATCGACAGCACTTCGGTCTTCTCCACGATGTAGGACGCGAAGAACACGGCCAGGGCGATCTTGGCCATCTCCACGGGCTGGAACGTGAGCGGACCGATGCGGATCCACAGACGGGCTCCGTTGATGTTGCGTCCGATCACCGGCAGAAGAGGCATGAGGAGCAGCCCGATGCCGCTCAGCCCGAACAGATACCGGTAGCGCTCCAGAGCGATCGTTCGCCGCACCACCAGCAGGGTGAGTACGTAGGCGGCGATGCCGACCCCGGTCCATACAGCCTGCAATGCGGCGAGTTGATGATCGAGACGGGCCACGACGATGTACCCCAGGCCGTTGAGGAGCCCGGCCAGGGCGAGCAGGGTGCCGTCGGCTCTCGGCGCCAACCAGCGGGTGGCCAGGTGGGCGCCGAGTAGGAGGGCCAGGACGATGATGAGGAAGGGAAGGAGGTTGGCGGGCAAGGTCGATGCCCGGCCGAGCGAGGCCAGCACGTACCCGCCGGCGATGATGGCCATCGCCAGGAGGAGCAGCCCGAGTTCTGAGCGTCGAGGGTTGGCGGGAGCGGTCGCAGGGGCAACGTAGCCCACGTCAGA